>JALVDI010000001.1 GCA_027009115.1 Polyangiaceae bacterium
CCCTTCGTCGAGCATGCCTTCCTGGCGACCCTCGAAGAGAGCGGCTCGGTCAGCGCCGAGACCGGCTGGCTCCCCGTCCACCTCACCGCGTGGGAGGATGAGCGCCTCGTCGGCGCGCTGCCCCTCTACCTGAAGGACCACAGCTTCGGCGAGTACATCTTCGACTGGGGCTGGGCGGACGCGGCGCACCGAGCGGGCGTCGACTACTACCCGAAGCTCGTCTCGATGGTCCCGGTGACTCCCGCGACGGGCCGCCGCTTCCTCGTCGCCGAAGGCGTCGATCGCGACGAGGTGATCGGGACCCTCGCCGCCGGGCTGCGAGAGCTCGCCGACGCCACCGACGCCTCGTCGATCCACCTGCTCTTCCTCACGGATCGGGAGCGCGACGCCGTGCTGCGCGCGGGCCCCTTCATGCCGCGCCTGTCGATGCAGTTTCACTGGCACAACGAGGGCTACGCCGACTTCGACGATTTTCTCGCGAGGCTGCGCGCGCCGGACCGCAAGAAGGTGCGCCGCGAGCGCCGGGCGGTGGCCGATGCCGGGGTGCACGTGCGCGTCGCGACCGGCACCGAGCTCGGCCCGGCGGACTGGGCCGCGCTGCGCCGCTTCTACCGGGGCACCTGCGCGCGCAAAGGCTCCTACCCGTACCTCACGGATCGGTTTTTCGAGCTTGGGGCCCAGCGGCTGCGCCGACGAGCGGTCGCCGTGCTCGCCGAACGCGAAGGCCGGCTCATCGCTGGGACGCTCAACTTCGAAAAAGGGCAGCACCTCTATGGACGCTATTGGGGTGCCGCCGAAGAGGTTCCCATGCTCCACTTCGAGCTCTGCTACTACACGCTCATCGAGCGCGCCATCGCGCGGGGCATGAGCCGATTCGAGGCCGGCGCGCAGGGCCGCCACAAGCTCAAGCGCGGCATGCTTCCCGCTGCGATCCACAGCGCCCACTGGGTACGCGACGAGCGGCTGCGACAGGCCGTCGCCGAGTTCCTCCCGCGCGAGGCCTTCGCGGTTCAGCGCCAGATGGCCGAGCTCCGGGTGGCCTCGCCCTTCAAACGGTGGCGGAACGCCGGCGGATGAAGAGGAGCCACGCCGCGAGGGCGACGAAGGCATCCTTCGGAGCAGCAGTCGAGCAGCCGCAGCCGCCCACCGCCTCTCGCACTTCGGGCCGGCCAGCGGCGTCTCGAACCGCAACCCCCGTGTCGGCCGTGGCGTCCGCGCCACCGTCGAAGCCCGCGGCCGCGTCCCTCGCTCCGCAGGCGTCCACCCCATCGCAGTTCGCGTCGACCCCATCGCCGCAAAGGTCGTTGGCCCCAGGGTGGACGGTGGGATCGGCGTCGTCGCAGTCGACGCTGCTGTCGAAGCCGTCTCCGTCGACATCCACTGGCCCGCTGCGGCAGATCGCGTCCGTGTCGCCGCCGTCCATGCAGCCCATCGGGCAGGCTTGGCGTTCCTCCGTATCGCCGACGCAGCGCACCCGGTCGTTGCCCTCGCAGACCCACCGCGACCCGTACGTGCAGCTCGGCGCCGCGCAGACGTCGTCTGTCCCCGTCGGCATCGACACGCAGCCCGCGGAGCAGGGTTCGCGCATGACCTCCCCATCGATGCAGCGGACCCTCTCGCTGCGGTCGGCGCTGCACGTCCAGATCGGATACGTCCCGCTGGGACACGTCGGAGGAGGGGGCGAGCCGCAGGTGGCGCCCGGCAGGCCGCGGTAGGGCCCTTGGTCGGCCCACAGGCTCATCGAGCGGCCGCACCCCGCGAAGGGATCGAACGCCGTCGTGTAGGCCCCTCCCCGGGGCCGGGTCTCGATGTGCACGTGTGCGCCGGAGCTACAGCCGGAGCTGCCGATCTGCCCGATGACCTGGCCGCAGCTCACCGGCTCGTCCCGTGCGACCCGGATGCTCCCCCGCCGCATGTGTGCATAGATCACCTTGTAGGAGCCGTGGTTGATCACGACGTGGTTGCCGTAGCCATAGCCGAACGAGGTGCCGCACATCGCGCCCCCACAGCCGGTGCAGTGGTCGTAGAAGCCATCCTGGGCCGACTCCACGACTCCGTCGGCGACGGCGACGACGTCGTAGCCCGAGTCGATCGCGCCGTTGTTGCCGATGAGGCTGAAGTCGCTGCCCCGGTGACCGTCGTAGGTGCTCGTGCCGCAGTTCCAGTCCTCGGTGGCGCCGTCGCCGGAGTTGCGATCGAAGTAGTACCAGTTGCCGATGCAATCGGAGCAGGCCGTAGGCCGCGAAAAGTTCTGTGCCGTCGCGGTCGCCGCGCTGCACAGGATCAAGACGGCCCACGCCCCTCGCCTCATCGCGCCTCTCCCCGCCACCGCAGCCGCGCTCGACCGGCGACCGTGTCGAAGAGCACCTCGTCCCCTTCGAAGCGCAGCTCGGCCGCGCTCCCCGGCGGAGGCAGGAAGGCGTCGCCCCACGGCTGGCCCACCCGCAGATCGCAGTTGCTCAAGCAGCGACGCGCGCCCGCCCTCAGATCGATGGCGTGCAGACCGGCCACGCCCGAGTCGACGGATCCGACCCCCAGCAGCACCGAACCGTCAGGGGAGAAACGCAAGGCACCGAAGCTCAGGAGCGAGCGGTCCACGAGGCGGTCGGCGTGGGCGGACCGAACGTGGACCTCGGCACGGGTGCCCTCCGAGGATTCGGCGACGACGACGTAGGCGAGCTTCGCGTCGTCGGGTGAGACGGCCGGGGCGTCCACCACCCCGAGCGCCAGGGGCTGGTCCTGCCCTTCGAGCCACAGCCGGCTTCGGGGGTCGACGTAGACGATGGCTCCACGCCAAAGCGTCGCGTGGACCACCGGACCGACTCCCGCCGGCGTGCGGCGCCCGTCCGGGTGCTCCCAGGCCAAGGTGTACACCGGCGCTCCATCACCGCCGGGTGGCGCGGCCCAGACCTTGCGGTCGTAGACGAGCCGCGGCGCCACCGGCGGCTCGACGAGGGCCTCCCTCCTGTTCCCCGGAACGTCGGTGCGGCACGCCCCACCCATGAGCGCGAGAACCAGAGCGCACCGGAGCCACATCGCCTCCAAGGATACGTGAAGGCCTCAGCGTCGTCGACGCGGCCCTTCGGAGGACGTTGGTTGCGTCGCCTTCGAGCGGTGGCAAGCTCCATCCATGGGCTGGCTATCAGGCTTGCTGGGCGGACGCCCGAAGAAGAACCCCGTCCACGTCGACGACTCGAACTTCGAGACCGAGGTCCTGCGCAGCGAGCTGCCCGTCCTCGTCGACGTCTGGTCGGCCGGCTGCGCTCCCTGCAAGCGCCTCGAAGAAGTGATGGTCACGCTGGCGACGGAGTACGACGGCCGGGTCAAGGTCTGCGAGATGGGCACACACATGGCGCCGCAAGCCGCGATGCGCCTGCGCATCAGCGCCACGCCGACCGTCCTCTACTTTGACAAAGGTCGCGAGAAGGAGCGGGTCGCGGGCTTTCGGGGGTCCATCTACCATCGCGAGGCGATCGCCGAGGTCTTCGGAATCGAGGCGGATTGAGCGGACCGGTCACGCAAGCCACCCTGCAAGGCGGGTCTGGCCGGGCCCCGGGTCGAGCCAGCGTTTCGCGTAGGCGTATGCCCGGAAGAATCGCTCGATCCGGCGACGCTCACGGACCGAGAGGGGAGCCGACGCCAGCACGAGCTTCGGGTCCGGCAAGTCGTGATCGACGAAGTCGACGATCCCGCGGACCGTCCTACGCACCCGGCTGCCTCGGCTCAGACGCGGCCCCATCACGAGCGCATCGAGAGGGTCCCCATCGGCGGCGCGCGTGCCCAGCACGCTGCCGTAGTTGAAGAGCGTCGGGAGCGGTGAGCGAAAGTGCACCCCTCCGTCGGGTCGGCGCTTGACAAAGGAGCCGCGCGGGACCTCGATCACGACCTCCACGGCCTCACCGATCGCGGGAAGCTCCACGGGCGCTCAACGCAGGGTCCGGTGTTGGAGGCTGACGGACGCCTCAAGAACTGCCGGGTCGCAAAGGAGCTCGCGCACGCCACGCTTCGCCGCGTCGACGCTCGGGAACACGAAGAGGTGCCAGCCTTCCACCGAGCGTACGGACGCGCCGACGCTGCGCGCGAGGGCGGCAGGGTCGCCGCCGGACCGCAGCCGCACCTGCACGTGCGACGTCGGCTCGCCGGGCGCGCCGGCGTAGTCTGCCTGGAGGTACGCAAGCTCCTGCTGCACGCGGTCGGGCCGGTCCGTGCGCGCGAGCAGCTCGACCTCGTCGCAGGGGACGACGCTGCTCTCGCGATCGGTGGACGTGCCGGAGCCCCTTTGGCTGCCCCCACAGGCTGCGGGGAAAGACGCCAGGAGCAGGAAGAGAAGAAAGTGGGCGTGGCGAAGCATTGACGATGGGTGGCAGGCAGCGGCCGCCCCGTTCGAAAAAAACAACTGGACGCGTGCTGCACAGTGTGGCTCTTTTGCCGGAAATTGAACAGGTGAGCGCCGCTCGCAGCCAGCCTCCCTCGCCTGGGGGGTTTGTGCCCCTATGCCCAGGGCCGCTATACCGAAGGGGTGGTGGGGCGTGACAACGGAGCGGTCTCGGGCATCCGCCGGTCCGAGAGCATGGACGAGCAACAGTGGCGGGCCGCGCTCGCCACGCTCCCGCCGGAAGCTCGCGCGAAGGCCGAAGCGCTCCTGAGTGCCTACGGTCGCCTCTTCGAGCGGCACCGACGCGTCCTGCGTCGAAGCAGTGCGCTCGCCGCGGCCCTCGACCGGATCCCTCTGGCGCTGATGCTGGTCGACGGGGACCGGATCGTGTGGGCCAACGCTACGGCGGAGGAGCTGCTTGTCCAGGACAGCCCGTTCCGAAGGAAAGGTTCCAGGCTCACGACGCGGAGTGCCCCGCTCGAGGAGGCGTTGCGGGCCGTGCGGAGCGGCGCCAGCCCGCGCGCCGCCGTAGCCGTCGAGGTGGAGGGGACCCTCTGGCAGCTCCTCTGTCTTGCCAGCGAGCTGGGCGGACCCGCGCTCATTGCGTTCGCCGCCGGCGACGGCCCTGCGCTCGAGCCCAAAGCCGAGGAGCTCCAGATCCTCTTCGGGCTGACGGCGCGGGAGGCCAAGGTCGCGACCCTGCTCCTCTCCGGCCACACCGGTCGGGAGATCGCTCAAGCGATGGACGTCGGCTTCGAGACGGCGCGCTCGCACGTCAAGCATGTCCTGCGCAAGATGTGCTGCCCGCGGCAAGCCGCGGCGGTGCTCGCCCTGGCGACCTCGCCGGCGACGATTGGACCGACCCCTCGGAGGGTGGCGAGCGGCGAGTAAGACGACCGGCGCGCCTCACGGCCGAGAGCACGTCTCCTGACGCACCGAACGCATCGCACCTGAATTCCTCGCCCGGCCGCACGTCCCGAACGCACCGCACCTGAATCCCTCGCCCGGCCGCATCATGCAGGGGCTTCTCCGCGAGCGTGCCACCGCGGTCGGTGCGGGGCGGACTCTTGTGGGGGCGGACTCTTGGGGTGGACGTCGAGCGCCAGCGCATCGGCCTGGGGCGGTCATGGTCCGCCGCGGACGTCGAGCGCCAGCGCATCGGCCTGGGGCGGTCATGGTCCGCCGCGGACGTCGAGCGCCAGCGTCTCGTCGACGTCGGGCCAGCCCGACACGTCCACGTGAACGGCGACCTCCCACACGATCGCGTCCGGCGTCGCCGTCCAAGGGAACGGGACCGTTCCTGGCTCTGGGAGGGGCAGGCGCCCGGCGTACACGAGGGTGTCCTCCGTCGACCGTGATGGATCCGCGCTCAGTGCGACGCGCTCTTCGGCGAGCGAGGCGCGCAGAGCTGGCCCATCCGTTCCTGCCGGCCGCCGCGCACGCTCGGCGACGGTCAGGGTCGCGGTTACCTCCCGTACGTCGGCTCCCGGCCGCATCGCCACCGTGCACTGGAGCTCGTCGCGGCAACCGGCCTCCCGATACCCTGCGCCGCGTGCCTGCGTGACGGCGACCCGCACGTCTCCGAGCTTTCGGGAAGCGAGGTAGCGCGGCAGGCTGACGCCGACGCCGAGCAGCCCAAGCAGCAGCAAGCCCACAGCCGCCCCCACGAGCCCGGTTGTGCCAGGAAGCGCTCGCGACGCGACGAGAAGGGCGACGCAACCGCCCACCATCGCGAGGCTCGCCGGCAGGCAGCTGCTGGCCCAGCGCCGTTCCGGGCCGTCGTTGCTCGCGGGCGCGACGACGGTCCGGGGGCGTGTCGGGGGCATGAGTCGGAGCGGAAACTCCGCCTTCGAC
>JALVDI010000002.1 GCA_027009115.1 Polyangiaceae bacterium
TGCTGCCGGCGCCAGGCGGCCGTCCCTTCGCCGATCGCTTCGTCTTCTTTCGTGCCGCCACGAGGTCCCGAGCCTAGTGCGCGATCCACCGCGGTGGAAGGGCGACTGGCAGCCCGTCGGCAATGTCGAGAGCTCTGGGGCGCTCGCCGGCGCGGCCCGGGAAGCGGTGGGCGCCGCTCGCCTCGGACGGGGAGCGCCGTGGCTCAGGGGCTGCTAGACGGAGGTGGACTCCTCTCGGCCAGGCTCTCTCCCGTGACCGCCCCCACGAAGACCCTCGTTCTCCGGCCCCGCGTTCAACGGGTCGACGAATGTCTGCGGCCGACCCGGGCGGAGGTCGATCTCGACGCGATCGCCCACAACCTGCGGGTCGTACGCTGCGCGGTCCAGCCCACGAAGGTGCTGGCGGTCGTCAAGGCCGACGCCTACGGCCACGGCGTCGTTCCGGTCGCGCTACGGCTCGAGGAGGAGGGCGTCGACGGGTTTGGCGTCGCCCTCGCGGAGGAGGGCATCGAGCTGCGGGACGCCGGCATCGAGAGCGCGATCGTCGTGCTCAACGGTGTTTACGGGGGCGCTCACGAGGAGGTCCTCGCCGCCGGGCTGACGCCGGTCGTCTACGACCTTTCGGAGCTCGAGGCGTTCGCCCGCGCTGCTGGGGGCCGTCCCTTTGCGGTGCACCTGAAGGTCGACACGGGCATGTCTCGCCTGGGGGTGCCGTGGCGCGAGTTGGGTGGCTTTCTCGAGCGCCTCGAGGGGGTGCGCGGGTTGCGCGTCGAGGGCTTGATGACGCACCTGGCTGCCGCCGACAGCGACGACGAGCTCACGGCCCTGCAACTGGGGCGCTTCGCGGACGCACTCGCCCAGCTGCGCGCTGCGGGTCATCGGCCGACGTTGCTTCATGCGGCCAACAGCGCCGCGGCGCTGCGCCTGCCCCACGCGCGCTTCGACATGGTGCGGGTCGGCATCGCGCTCTTCGGGCTGTCGAGCGTGCCGGAGCTGCAGCGGTCGTTTCGGCCTGCCATGCGCCTGCGCAGCGAGGTCATCGCGGTCCGAGAGCTGCGTCCGGGCGACCGGGTGGGGTACGATGGAACCTTCGTGGCCGAGCGCCCCACGAAGCTCGCGACGGTGCCGATTGGCTATGGCGACGGGCTGATGCGCGCGAACAGCAACCGCGGGGTGGCGCTCGTGCGCGGTGTCCGCTGTCCTTTGGTTGGCAATGTGTCGATGGACCTGAGCACCTTCGACGTTTCCGCTGCGGGCGAGGTCACGCCCGGCGACGAGGTCGTTCTCTTGGGCGGCCAGCCAGCATACGGGGACGACACCATCGGCGCGGCGGAACTGGCCCAGGCGTCCGGGACGCTCCCCTACGAGGTCTGGTGCGCGATCTCCCGCCGGGTGCCCCGTTTCTACCGGGGCGGATGAGGCGGCTGCGGGGCGAAGAGGCGGCGCGGCTCCGTCGGATCGTGGACGCCATCGACGCGGGCAAGCTCGAACAAGCCTGGTCGGACCTCGACGAGTGGGGGCACGACGCACCCCTGGATGCCCTCGTCGCCCGCTTCGCGGCGCACGACGAGGTGGGCGCTCTCGCCGTGCTCGCCCGTCGGCGCGATCGCCTCTCACGGCGGGTGCACGTCGACCTTGCCCAGCGGCTCGGGCTCGAACCGGAGGCGCAGCGGATCCTCGACGGACTCTTGGCCGAGGGTGAGGATCCGGACTTGCTGCGCCGTGCGGCTCTTCCTCGCGAGCGTGCGCGGGCGTGGCGGAGCGCGGTGGGGCTGCTCCGACGGCTCGTCGCCGTCGATCCGTCCCTGGACCACCGCCTCGCCTTCGCTCGTTGCCTGACGCGGCTGGGCGAGGGCGACGCCGCTGACGCCTGGGTGAGGCTCCTGCCGGAGGCGCCCGCAGAGGCGGTCGCGGGGCTCTTCGAGGCGGGGGCCTTCGATCGCTTCGACGATGCGCACCGAGGCGCCCGCGCCCGTGTCGCGCTTTACCGCGGCGAGCTCTCCGAGGCGCGTCGGCTCGGCCCGGACGACGCTCTGGTGCTCGGCGCCGTCGAGGTTCTCGAGGGGCGCGGCGGTGAGCGAGCCCTGCGCCGGGCTCTCGACGAGCGCCCGGACGACGCGGAGGCGTGGACCTGGTTGGGGCGGGCGCTGCTGGCCCGCGGCGAGGTCGACGCGGGGCGGGAGGCGCTCGATCGGGCCCTCGCCCTCGCGGGCACCTTCCACTTTCCCGCACTCCTCCTCCGGCTCACGAGCGAGATGGAGCAAGACCTGGACTCGCTGGTACGTGGGGAGATGCCCGACCGGGTGGCGAACGGGGGCGCGGGCCCCATCGGCGCGGAGGTGAGCGCCGCGCTCGTAGAGCTCTGGGGACGCGATCCGCTTGCGGACGCTCGTGACCTCCCGGAGGTGGTGCGCTGGCTGCGACGATCCGTCGAGCGTCTGCGGGGGAATCTCGGGCCTCACGCCACTTTCGTCCGCGACGGCGCCCTGCGGCGTTTGCGCACTCGCGACAGCCCACGGGAAGCCTCGCGGCGCGCCCTCGAGTTGGTCCGGGTATTGCCCCCGGCGGTCGCCGAGGCAGCGCTGGACGAGGTGGCCGCGCGCTACCCTCGCTCGGAGAGCCCTCTGGTGCATCGTGGTGAGCTGCGGCTGTGGCTCGGACGTTACGAAGAGGCGGCAGGGGACTTCGAGCGGGCTTTGAGCATCCAGCCCGGCACCCGCTGGGCGTACATCGGCTTGGGCGGTGCGCGGATGCTCCAGGGCGACCTCGACGAGGCGCTGCGCGTCCAGGCCCTCGGCGTGCGGGTCATGGGGAGCGCCATCGGCTCGGTGTTCATCTACCGTGGCGAGGCCCTCCTGCGCGCCGGCCGCTTGGAGGAGGCCGCCAGGGACCTCGCCGAGGCCGAGCGGCGCGCGCCGACGCGGCTGAGTGCGTGGATCGATCGGGCGCTCCTCGCGCACCGGCGCTCCGACCTTGCGGCCCGGGATGCCTGGCTGGAGCGGCTCATGGCGCACGCCCCGGCGCTCCTCGGCGACGCCGGCGGGCGACACCTCTGGGCAGGGTCGCGCCAGGACGTGCCCGGTGTCCTCGAACGTGCACGCGCCGCCTTGCGTGGCAACCGCTCTTCGAGCTGCCAGACCTACGTTGCGCCGGACGGAACCCTGCGGCTCGTGGGTCGGCCGCGTCTCCCTCAGCCGCGCCGGGTCCGGCGAGCAGAGCTGCTGGCGGGGGTCCGCCGCGCCCTCCGCTGATCTGCTATATCCGAGCCGTGGCCGAAGCCCCGACCGCGGCGCCCCCGACGGATCCCGAGCAGCGCGCCGGCCAGGAGCCGGAGGAGGCGATCGCCCCCGGCCCCTGGGAGCGAGCCCTCGACTGGGCGCTAGCGCCCTTCGTCGAGATCGGGACCCTCGCGCAGCTCGCCGGCGAGACGCTCTTTTGGCTCGTGCGGCGTCCCTTCCGGGGGCGTTTGTTCATCGAGCAGATGGAGTTCATCGGCGTCGGCTCGATCTTCCTGGTGAGCCTCACGGGTTTCTTCGTGGGCGCTGTGCTCGGGCTGCAGCTCGTCGATGGCTTTCGTCAGTTCGGCGCCGAGAATCAAGTCGGTGCCGTGGTTGGCATGGCCATGGCGCGTGAGATCGGTCCGGTCTTCAGCGCGCTCATGGTCACGAGCCGGGCCGGCAGCGCCATGACCACGGAGCTAGGTTCGATGCGGGTCAGCGACCAGATCAACGCGCTGATCGTCATGGCGGTTCATCCCGTGCAGTTCCTGGTCGTGCCGCGGGTCGTCGCCGGCGTCGTGATGGTCCCGGTTCTCACGTTGATGTTCAACATCGTCGGGCTCACCGGCGCCTACGCGGTTTGCACGCGCATGCTCGGGATCGACCCGGGCGTCTTCCTTGGGCAGATGCGGTGGATCGTGGACTGGCGAGATGTGCGGATGGGCCTCGTCAAGGCCGCGGTCTTCGGTGCGGCCATCGCGCTCATCGCGTGCCGGCAGGGCTTCTTCGCCTCCGGGGGAGCCGCCGGCGTTGGGCGCGCGACGAACCGGGCCGTGGTGCAAAGCGCCATCGCCATTCTCGCCCTCGACTACCTCATCACGGCGCTGATCTTGGGGCAGGGTCTGGCAGGATGACGCGCGCCGAGGTCGACCCGGTCCATATCCGAGTGCGCGATCTGCACAAGAGCTACGGCGCTCACCACGTGCTCAAGGGCGTCAGCTTCGACGTGCTACGCCACAAGACCAACGTCGTCATCGGTCCGTCGGGTTCGGGCAAGTCGGTGCTGATGCGGCAGATCATCCGGCTGGAGAAACCCGACTCGGGGCAGGTTCTCGTCGACGGAGTCGACTACGCCTCCCTCGAGGGGATGGCGCTCCAGAGCAAGCGGCGGCAGATGGGCATGGTCTTCCAGGCCTCGGCGCTCTTCGATTCGATGACCGTCTTCGACAACGTGGCCTTCCCCTTGCGGGAGCATACGAAGCTTTCGCGCAAGGAGATTCGGGAGCGCGTCATGGCGCGGCTCGAGTCCCTGGGCATCGCGGCTGCTCACGCGAAGTGGCCCGCGGAGCTCTCCGGCGGCATGCAGCGCCGGGTGGCCGTGGCGCGGGCGACGGTCCTCGAGACCGAGATCCTCATCTACGACGAGCCGACGACGGGGCTCGACCCGCTGACGGTGCTCACCGTCGACGAGCTCATCGCCGAGACGGAAGAAAAGTTCGGCGTCACCTCGTTGGTGATCAGCCACGACATGGCGAGCGTCTTCCGCATCGCTGACCGCATCACCTTCCTCTATTTCGGGGAGGTCGCCGTCAGCGGCTCCCCCGCGGAGGTCCTCGAGCGAGCAGACGGGCCCATCATGGAGTTCATCGAGGCTTCCGGCGTGAGCCGCGACTTCATCGAGCGGCGCGCCAAGGAAGCGGGCTGAAGGGCGGCGCTGCCCTCAGGCGCCGGAAGGGTCCACCCCGAGGGCGCGGCAGACCTCCGCCAGGGCGAGCTCTTCGACGTTGACGAGGTGTGCGTCGGCGACCACCGCCATTTGGGCAGCAGCCACGACGAGGGGCACATGCTCAGTGCGGACCGCCCGAAGGACGTCCAGCGCCCGCCGCCGCCCCTCGGCAGGGTCGGCGAGGAGCGCCTCGGTCAGCGCTCGGAAGGGGGGCTCGAGGGCATCGGCGTCGACCGAGCCGAGGGCTGGCTCGTTCCGAACCACCTCGAGGAAACGCTCCACCTCGGTCTGAGCGACCTCGGCATCGGCGGTCGCGACGAGGGCAAAGGCCGCGGCGAGGCTTCCCAGCAGCGCGTCGTCGACATCGCCACCGAAGTCTCGCCAGAGTTCGTCCGGTCCCATCGGGAGAGGATCGCCGGGCTCGGAGGCGTTGTCCATCAGCGAGCGCCGACAGCGGGCTGTCCGTCGCCGCGCGCCCTGGAGCCCATCTCATGACCCCTCCTCGCCGCTGTGCGGCCTGCGGACGCTCCCTGCCGCCATCCTCTCCCCTCGTGAGTGCTCGGCATTCCCTCGGCTCGCGGATGCGCCGCCGGTCCCGCCCAGTCCACGGCTCGAACGACGATCGCCCTTGAGATGCGCCCTGGTGTAGGGTCGCGAGGTGTCTCGCTGGCGCACTCGCATTCAACGGTTGAGTCTGGGGGCGCGCAACGCCCTCGAGATCGCGCGCTTTGGGCGTCTGTCCGAGCCTTACCACGCGCCCTTCGACGTCTTGGCGCGCGGCCGCGTGCACAAGCTGCGGCGCTACCGCGGCCGCGAGCCGGTGGGTGCGCTGCGGGCGCCGATTCTCCTGGTGCCGCCGCTCATGGTGACGAGCGAGGTCTACGACATCGCGCCGGACATCAGCGCCGTGGCCGCGCTCCTGCGTGGGGGCGTGGATGTGTGGCTTTGCGATTTCGGGATCCCGGAGGAGGAAGAGGGCGGGATGGAGCGCACCCTCGACGATCACGTGCGCGCCGTCGGCGAGAGCATCGACTTCGTGCGAGGGGCGACGGGCCAGGACGTGCACCTCGCCGGATACTCCCAGGGCGGCATGTTCTGTTACCAGGCGGCCGCCTGGCGCCAGTCGCGCGACCTCGCGTCGGTGATCACCTTCGGGAGTCCCGTCGACATCCGGCGCAACCTCCCGAACGTCGACGAGGGCGCCGCCACGCAGCTCATCCGTGCTGCCGAGAGCCTGCTGAGCCGTCCTCTCGACAAGATCGAGGGGCTTCCGGGCTTCTTCACCAGCACGGGCTTCAAGATCCTCTCGGTGCGCAAGGAGGTCGGACAGCTCGTCGACTTCGTGCGCAAGCTCCACGATCGCCAGGCGCTGGAGAAGCGCGAGAGCCGGCGGCGCTTTCTTGCCGGTGAGGGTTTCGTGGCCTGGCCGGGGCCGGCGCTGCGCAAGTTCATCGACGAGTTCATCGTCCACAACCGGATGCTCGCCGGCGGCTTCGTCATCGACGGACGCACTGTGACCCTGGCCGACATCACCTGCCCGATCCTCTACTTCGTCGGTCTCCGGGACGACATCGCGCGCCCGGCTTCGGTGCAGGCCATCGTCCGCGCCGCACCCAGCGCCGAGCACTTCGAGGTGCAGGTGCCTGCGGGGCACTTTGGGCTCGTCGTCGGCAGCCGGGCGCTGGCGATCACCTGGCCGACGGTCGTGGAGTTCATGCGCTGGCGCGAGGGCGCCGGCCCACGCCCCGCCGCGCTTCGCGACGAACCCTCCGCCGTTCCCCTCGAGGACCCGGAGGTCGCTGGCTTCGAGGACATCGACGTGGACCTGCGGTTGTTCGTCGACGCCCTCGGTGATGTCCTCGGCTCCCTCTGGGCGCGACTGGGGCAGCTCGCCGAGGACACCGGCGACCTGGTGTCGAGCCTGCGCTACCAGGTGCCGCGACTGAGCGAGCTCGAGCGTATTGGTGGAGCGACCCGCATCGGGCTCGCTCAGGTGCTCGCCGAACAGGCCGCGGAGGCGCCGGAGCGCACGTTCTTCCTTTGGCGCGGCCGCGCGTTCACCTACGAGCAGGCCGATCGCCGCGTAGACGCCGTCGTGCGTGGCCTCAGCTCCCTCGGCGTTGGACCCGAGCGACGGGTCGGGGTCTGGATGGGGGCGCGGCCGAGCCTTCTGACGGCCGTCGCCGCCCTCAATCGCCTGAACGCTGTGGCGGTGCTGCTGCGGGCCAGCGACGGCGAGGAGGAGTTGGCGCGCGCGATACGCCTGGGCGAGATCACGGCGCTGGTCACCGATCCGCTCCATGCCGCGGCGGCGCGGCGGATCTTCGACGGAGAGGTGTGGGTCCTCGGCGGCGGCGCCGATCGCGTCCTGGAGGTCGAAGGCGTCGTGGACATGGAGCGCATCGACCCCGAGGGGGTCGCGCTGCCGGCCGGCTACGTGCCGAACGCGGGGCGCGCCCGGGACTTGGCGATGATCCTCTTTACGGGCTCGGGCAAGACGCTGCGCGCGGCGCGGATCACCAACGGGCGCTGGGCGCTCTCGGCCCTCGGCGCGGCCGCCACCTGCACCCTGACCGCAGACGACACGGTCTACGCGGCGCTCCCATTGCATCACGCCGCAGGCATGCTCGTGTCCGTTGGTAGCGCGCTGGTGGGCGGCGCGCGGTTGGCCTTGGCTGACGCCATCGAGGGTGGCGGCTTCCCCAAGCGGCCAGGCGACGACCCGGCGCCCTTCTGGCGCGAGGTCCGCCGCTACGGCGCGACGGTCGTGTTCTACGCCGGCGAGATGTGCCGCACACTCGTCGAGGCGCCCTATCGGCCGACGGACCACGGCAGCTCGATCCGCCTCTTCGCCGGGAGCGGGATGCGGCCGGCGGTCTGGCGCGAGATCGAGGATCGCTTTGGCGCCGGAGTCCTCGAGTTCTACGCGGCAACGGAGAGCAGCGCCGTGCTGGCCAACGCCAGCGGCGAGAAGATCGGCTCGCTGGGGCGTCCCCTCCCAGGGAGCAGCGAGATGGCTCTGGTGCGCTACGACTTCCTTCGGCGGCGCTTCTTCCGTGGCGACGACGGCTTCATGCGGCGCGCAGCGGTCGACGAGCCGGGCGTGTTCCTGGTGCGTATCGACGAGACGCACCCGGCCTACGCCGAGCCCGACGCCGCGCGCGTGCTGCGGAACGTGTTCGCCGCCGGCGACCGCTGGTGGTCCAGCCGCGACCTGCTGCGCTGCGACGCCGACGGGGATCACTTCTACCTCGGGCGTCTCGACGACGCGGTGGTTCGCGACGGGCAGCCCTTCTTGACGCGTCCGGTCGCGGACGCCGCCGAGACCCTGCCGGCGGTGGCCATGGCCGTCGCTTTCGTGGGCGTTCGCGACGGCGCGCCGGTGGCCACGTTGGCGGTGCGGCTTCGGGGCGAGGAGCCCCTGGAAGGCGCCGACCTCGCCGAAGCCTTCGCGTCCCTACCGCCGGCGGCGTGGCCAACGGAGGTGCGCGTCGTGCGGGAGTTCCCCATGACCGAGGGTTTCCGTCCGATCCCCTCGCGGATCGAAGGGCGCCTGGCGTTCGTGCTCGACGGAGACAGCTACCGCCGTCCGGAGGCGCAGGACCCATGAGCCGGGGGAGCCAGCGCGCAAGTGTGAGGGCAGGGTGAGCGCGTGACTGGGGCGGATGGAGCGATGCTCGAGGCCCTCGTCCGGGGGCGGCCGAGCGAGGTCCCTCGCCGAGAGGAGATCGAAGCGTGGCTCGGGGTCGAACTGAAGTTCGAAGGCGAGACCGGCGGCTGGCGTTGTTACGAGGCCGCGCCGGCGGGAGGGGGGCCGATCGCGCGAGTGGACGCGCGTTTCGAGCGCGGCGGCGGTCGTGTCTTCGTCGTGCTCGTGGTCGCGGC
Source organism: Polyangiaceae bacterium (assembly GCA_027009115.1). Taxonomy (GTDB): domain Bacteria; phylum Myxococcota_A; class Polyangia; order Polyangiales; family Houyiibacteriaceae; genus JALVDI01. The sequence continues at coordinate 8,830 of JALVDI010000002.1, forward strand.
CTCGCCGCCGATCCACGAGGCGGCACTGGGCCTGGTGACGGGGACCGAGCTTCCCCAGCTCGACATCCAGCCACAGATCCCCCCGGAGGGGACGGTCGCCTACATCTTTGGCCCCGACTCGGCGCGTGTTTGCTGGCAGTTCACCGCCAAGACGAGGCGGCTGCGCAACGTGTCCATCGCCTGGTCGGCGCACGAGGGACGCTGAGCCGCCGCGCCCATGTTCACTCGCCCCGGAGCAGGCGCCGCTCGAAAGCGAGCCCCTGGTAGGGCCCCATGGGCATGTTGAAGTTGCCGCCGACCGTCGTCAGGCGTTCGCCGTCGCCGAAGATGGCGTGGAAGTCCAGGCGCGTGTCCTGGTAGTCGTCACGCAGGAGCTCGTGCGTCTCGAAGTCGAACGCGGCGATCTGGCCTTCGGCTCCAACGACGTGAACCACATCCGGGTCGCGCATCCACACGCCGTTGAAGCCGGGCAGGCCGCTGGGCTGGGTGCTCCGCCAGCGGCTGCCGTCGAAGGTGAAGAGCCATCCGTTGCCGCGGCCTCCGACGACGGCGACTCGATCGGGCCCCGTGCCCCACACGCTGATGAGATCCTCGCTCGTCTCGAGGAGCTCCTCGCTCCAGGTCGAGCCGTCGAAGTGCAGGACCGCGCCGCGTTGGCCCACGACCCAGACGTCGCCGGGGCCCGTGCCCCAGACCTTGAAGAACGCGAACACGTTGGCGTTCGAGAGCGCCGGAAGCGTCACGGGACTCCAGGCGGAACCGTCGAAGTGCAGCAGGACTGGGGTCCCCCCCGGGAAAGGGTCGCCGCCCACGGCGTACACGTCATCGGGCGCAGCGCCCCACACGCCCCACAAGGTCTGCTCCGTCGGAGAGGTCTGCCGGGAGAAGGTGCCCCCGTCCCAGTGCACGATGGTGCCTTCGTCGCCCACCATGAAGATATCGTCGGGTCCGAAGCCGAAGACCCAGTTCAGCAGCGGGACCTCGACGCCGAGGTCGAGCGGCGCCCACCCGTCGGCGTCTCGGTGCCAGACGACGCCACGGGATGGAGCCTTCTGGCCACCGACGGCGTAGAGGTTTTCCGGGCTTGGTCCCCAGACGCTCAGCAGCCAGCCGACCTCGGAGGCGTCGAAGGCTTCCTGCCACGTGGACTTGCCGTCGCCGGGACAGCCGAGAGCGAGGAGAATGCCAAGGATCGCGAGGGGCCGCATGGCGCCGGTATAGCGCGGGCCGCGGCCCCCGTCAGGCGCCGAGGTGGTGCGGTCCGCAATGGAGCGAGCCGACCGCGCACTGCCCCTTCGGGTCGACGACGAGCTGGGTGAGGCCGCGGGGTCGCGCGGCGACGTTCGGCGCCAGGAGCTCGGCGGTGAGCGCCGCGATGGCGACGGAGCTCGCCCGTAGCCCGATCCGTCGCCCGGGGTGTTCGCGACCCAGGGTTCCGAGCTGGGCGCGGGGGTCCTCGGTGCCCAACTCCTCGAGGGCCACGACGCGCGGCGGCGGCTCGTAGCCGCTCGGGGGCGAGCCCTCCCAGAGCGTCACGAGGGCGGCTCCCTCGCGCACGCGCGCGGCGCTCCAGCGGCCGACGGGGCCGAGGTGCAGCGTATCGTTGAAGCGTTCCAGGCGCCGCGTGCCGCGACGGAGGCGGATCGTCGTCAGGCCGGTGTTGTCGACGTGTCCGAGGGGGCGTGGTCGTCGCTGGCCGAGGCCGAAGAGGTCCAGGACGAGCGAGGCGATCACGCCGCCGTGGGCGAAGACCAGCGCATGCTCTCCAGGGGTGAGGGTCGCCAGGAGGTCGTCGAAGGCGCCCCGTGCGCGGCGGGTCAGGTCGGCCCAGGATTCACCGCCGCCGATGGCCACGGACTCGCCGCGCCGCACGGCTTCGAGCTCCTCCGGGAAGCGGGCGGCGACTTGGGGGCGCGTCAGTCCCTCCCAGCGGCCGACATCGATCTCGCGCCAGGCGGCGTCGGTGTGCAGTGGTTGGCCGAGCCGCGTGCTCACCGCGAGGCCCGTGTCCCGAGCGCGGGAGAGGTCGCTGCTGACGAGGCGGTCGAAACGGGCGGCGGCCAGGCGCGCCGTCAGCCGCTGCGCTTGTTCGCGCCCCCGGGCGCTCAGGGGCGAGTCGCCGTGGCCTTGCCAGCAGCCGGTGAGGTTCGCTTCGGACTCGCCGTGTCGGACGAAGGTGATCCGAATCGCGTCCGAGGGTGGGCTCGCCGTGCTCATGGTGCGGCGCGGGCCCCGGGCGGCGGGGGCGCGACGGTCACCTACTTCTTCTTCTTTGGGAGCGTCTTGCGCGGCTCGATGACGTGGTCGACCAGGCCGTACTCCTTGGCCTCGTGTGCCGAAAGGAACTTGTCGCGCTCGGTATCCTTCTGAATCTGCTCGATGGGCTGCCCCGTGTGGGCCGCGAGGAGCTCGTTCAGCTTCTTCTTGGTCGCGAGGATCTCCTTGGCATGGATCTCGATGTCCGTCGCCTGGCCTCGGTAGCCCCCGAGGGGCTGGTGGATCATCACCCGCGCGTGGGGGAGGCAACGGCGCATCCCGGGTTCACCGGCGGCGAGAAGGAACGCGCCCATGGACGCCGCCTGGCCGATGCACACCGTCGCGACGGGGCAGCGGATGTAGCGCATGGTGTCGTAGATCGCGAGGCCCGCGGTGATGATGCCGCCGGGGCTGTTGATGTAGAGGGTGACCTCCTTGTCGGGGTCCTCGCTCTCCAAGAACAGCAGCTGCGCGATGATCGCGTTGGCGACGAAGTCGTCGACGGGCGTGCCGAGGAAGACGATGCGGTCTTTGAGAAGGCGGCTGTAGATGTCCCAGTCGCGCTCGCCGCGGTGCGTCGATTCGACGACGCGGGGGACGATCATGGCGCGGGGCTCGAGGTCTCGATCCATGGCAGGACGATAGTGCCCTGGGAGATTTGGTCAACGCATCAGCGGCCCCTCCCGGGGGCGCTGGCGGCTCGGGCCTCGTCGGCCATGCGGACGAGCTCCCAGTAAGGCGGCCGGTAGCCGTGGCGTCGTTCGAAGGCCGCCGCCCGTTGTTCGAGCCGAGTCCGCAGCGTCCGGTGATGCTGGCGAAGCCACTGAACACGGAGCGCCACCGTCGCGCTCATGCCTTCGGGGATCGGCCCGGGGGTGCCGAAGCGGTTCTTCACCCAGCTGTACGCTTTGAGAAGGCGCGCCACCGGCAGCATCGCTGGGTCGTAGCCCACCTCGTCGCCGGCCGCTGCGCCACGGAGCATGGCGTCGACCACGGCGGCGTCCAGGTGGTCCTGAAAGAGGGTCCGAGCATCGCGCCACTCGGCGACCACGACGAGCTTGGGGTCGTATTCCAGGTCGGAGGGGCCATGAGTGACGAAATGGCGTACGCCGAAGGCCGCGAGCCACCGGGCCGTGGAGGGCGACGAGATGCGGGTCTGGCCTTCCCACAGCTCGATGCCGATGGAGCGATAGGCCTGCGAGGCGACCTCCGAGCAAAAGAGGGCGCTCGGATCGTTCGTGTCCATGGCGAAGTCGTAAGGGATGTGCGCGGCGCGTGCGCGCGCGAGGGCGCGGCTCGCGGCGCGGTGGGCGAAGTCGCCGGGGGCGAGGTCCGCCCGGGGGCGCAAGAGCATCACGCGCAGCTTCGGGTCCTGCTCGTATCGCTCCAGCCCGGCCACCACGACACCGACCTCGATGTGGGCCTCGATCGTCCGGAACCTCCCGGCCTCGTCGATGTGCACGAGGGCGACGTGCGAGAAGTTGCCAGGGAAGTCGTTGCCGCGGGCGATCAGGGCCGAGGTCGGTGCCCCGCCGCGGCTCACGAGGAGGTCGCCGCTGTGGACGCGCACCCCGTGGATCTCCACCGAGGGCGCCTCCGATGGCTCGTCGCGGCCTCGGGCGAGGGTGGGCGCCGCGCTCGGTTCCATCTGGAGCAGGACCTCCTCGACGGCCATGCGCGAGCCGTAGAGCAGCCGGTAGAGGCGCTCGCGGGTGGGTCGGTCCGCGAGCTCCCAGCGGCGCGAGGCGTCCTTGACGAGCTCCCGCAGCCGGCTCTGGAGCGCGACGAGCCTCGCCGCCTGCCGAGGGCAAGCCGCGAGGTCCGCGGCGAGCTCGAAGAGATCCGTCTCGACGGTCACGAGCGCGGGGCTGTCCGGCTGCAGGGCGCGGGTCGTCGCCAGGGCGCCCAGGCTCGACTCCAGCGCTTCGAACTGGCGCGCGATGGTCGGTTCGACGAGCGCGCAGCCGCGACTTCGAGCGCGCTGCGTCCGGGCTTCGAGGGCGCCCCAGACCTCGTCCTGTCGCCACAGGAAGGGGGTGCCGGAGGCCGGACTCGCTTCGGGCGCGGGCTCGGGCAGCCAGAGCAGGGCCAGCACGCCCGCGAGGGCGAGCGCCGCCCAGCGCAAGGGATGACGCGCTCGAAGCCCCTTCACGGGCACATGGCTCGGGTGCGCGTCCATCGCATCGGGCGGCTCATGCGTTCGGGCCAAAGCCCAAGATCACGTAGCCCCCCGACTTCTCGTCCTTTTGCAGCTCGAGCAGGCCCTGGTCGCGGGCGTCCTCCAAGAGTTGGTTGAAGGAGCGGTAGCCGTAGTAGCTCTCGGAGAACTGCGGTCGCTTGCGCTTGAGGACCTGTTTGACCATGGAGCCCCAGAGGTTTCCGTCGCGGTCGTTGAACAACGACTCGACGACGTCCAGCACGAGATCGAGGGCTTCGGCTTTGTCGCCGGAGCGCTCGGCGGGGCTCTTGTCGCCGGTCGCGTCCTTCCCTTGTGCGGACGTGGGCTCCAAGGCCCGACGCGGCTCCCCATCGCTTGCTGCTCGCGACCGTGCGGGCTTCTTTTGGCGCTTGGGCTTGCCCGCCTTCCGGCGCGCTCGCTCGAGGTCGTCGTAGTAAATGAACTCGTCGCAGTTCTCGATCAGCAGATCGCTCGACGAGTTCTTTACGCCCAGTCCGATGACGGTCTTGTTGTTCTCGCGCAGCTTGCTCACCAAGGGCGAGAAGTCGCTGTCGCCGCTGACGATGACGAAGACCTCGACGTGCGGTTTGGTGTAGCAGAGGTCCAGGGCATCGACGACGAGGCGGATGTCCGCGGAGTTCTTGCCGCTGTAGGAGACGTGCGGGATTTCGATGAGCTCGAAGGCCGCTTCGTGCATGGAGCGTTTGGCGGACTTGAAGCGATCCCAGTCGGCGTAGGCCTTCTTTACGACCACTTTGCCCTTGTCGAGGATGCGCTCGAGGACCATCTCGATGTCGAAAGCCTCGTAGCGAGCATCGCGAACGCCGATGGCGACGTTCTCGTAGTCACAGAACACGGCGACGTTGGGGGCGAGGTCGGTGGACATGGGCTCGGGCCTGCGGGGGTACGTGGTGTGCCGGTCCGTGACGAGGCTCCGGACGGAAAGCGGCGGACGCCCAGAGGGTAGAGCACATCGCCCTTCGCGTCGCGAGCTCGCCGGTGCCGTTCTCCTTGTGTTCGAGCGCGCGGCAGCGTCAGCGGACCGGCGCGCGTGCGCTGCCGCTCGACGCCGATTTTTTGACCGGCGCCCCCTCCCCGTTGCATCCAGGGAGCAGGCGGGCGCTGGGCGAAAGCGCGCGTCGGGAGGAAACGGGGCGATGAACAACGACGAGCTGATGAACACCCTGCGCGACCTGCTTCGAGATGTCCTCAAGGCGCGCTTCGACGGCGCCGCCTACGCGAAGCTCGCGCGCGCGCACGGCTACGCCGACGGCTACATGCGGGCGCTGCTGGATGCTGGGCTGGTGGATCGCGACGAGCTGCTCGCGCTCGTTGGCGACGAGCGCCGCCGCTTCGTCGAAGAGGTGCCGGCGTACCAGCCGGCCGCCAGCTCGGCCTGAGCGCCGCGGTCATCCTCGGCCTGAGCCAGCCTTCGACTGCTTCCGAGGTGCTGCTGCAACGGAGCCGCGTCCCCTACCTCGGGCGCGGCTTCGTGCCGTTCGGGGCTCGCTCGCCGTCGCCCTTGCGTCAGAGTCCCGCCCATGCGCTATAGAGGGAGCGCGCCGAGGTGGCGGAATTGGCAGACGCAGGCGACTTAAAATCGCTCGGAGCAATCCATGCGGGTTCGAGTCCCGCCCTCGGCACCGCCGGAGCACCAAGGCAAGGAGGGCCGCTGCCGGCGACCCTCTCGCTGCGGCTCAGTCCACGCTGGCGATCCGCACGCCGTTCGTGGACATCCCGCGCACCTCGCGGCGCCACCAGTGCGCCACGAAGCTCGTGGTGCCCAGCAGCACCTGGCGCGTGAAGTATCCGGCGCTGTCGTCGCTGTCGAGGACCTGAATGGACCAGGTTCCGTCTCCCGTGCTCCTCGCGAACATCGCCCGCTGGCTGGTTGCGTCCTGGTAGGCCACACGGAGCTCGCCGCCGTCGGTCACCACCAGCGAGCTGTCGTCGCCGACGATGTGGCGGCCGTCCGGGTGCGGCGAGGTTCCGTCGGTGGTTCCATCGTCGACGATCTCGGTGCGAGTCACCGAGCCCCCTTCGACGCGTGCGTAGCGGAGCGTTTCTTCGGCGCCGTCGACGTAGGTGATGTGCCAGGCGCCGGCCGCGTCCACGGCGAGGCTGGCGCCGATGCCCGAGTCGCCGACGTCGGGGTCGCCCACGCCGTAGCCGTCGATGAGGAAGGGCGTACCCCAGGCGCTCCCGTCGAACTCGGCGCCCATGAGGTTGCCGCCGGCGCGATCGTAGTACACCAGCGCAAGGCCGCTCGCCGTGGGTGCCAGGCGCGGGAAGAGGCCCACCGCCGGAGGACGATCCTCGATGTAGGGGTCCGGCAGCACCGGCTGATCCCCCGGCGAATCCACGCACTCGCCGCTCTCGAGGCAGGCCGCGCCGTCCGGGCAGAACTGCGGGCGGCAGTCGATCTCGGTGGTGCCGATCCGTGCGATGGTCCAGTCGGTGGCCCCCGAAGGCGCGGCGCCGGCGGTCGCCACGCGTACCTCGCTGGTGGGTCTCCCCGGCAGCGAGGTGGGTGGGAGCACGCCGAGGTACGCGACCGCGACTCCGGAGTCGGTCCGCGTGAGGTCGGAGTACGCGCCCGCCCAGCCCTCGTCGTCCACGGTGTGCGTCTGCCAGGACCCGCCGAGCTCTCCGGAGGCGAACTTCAGCGCGCCGTTGGTGGCGTCGAAGTAGCTGACCATCAGCGTGGTGCCGTCGGTCCCCAGGGAGCTGTACTGGCCCACGTCGTCGCCGGGTTCGGCGATGCCGCCGCGCCAGCCGCTCGGGTCGCTGGTCGGCGCGATGTCCGGGACGCCGTCGACGATCTCCCAGGCGACGGACTCCGAGGCGGGGTCCCAGGCCCCGACGACCAAGTCTCCGTAGCGCGTGCTCGGGGGGACTCCCGGGCTGTAGCCGCTCAGGACGAGGGTTCCGTCGGGCAGGGCGGCCATGTCGAGGTGCGTGGCGAGCTGCCCCGGGTCGAGGGGGAGGCCAAGGCCCCCGTCCATGGCCGTCGCGTCTGCGCCCCCGTCGAGGCCGCCGTCGTCCGGTCCGGGGTTGCTCCCGCAGTCGCAGCCGCCGATGCCGAGGGCGACAGTCAGCGTGAGGAAGAGAAAGTAGCGCGCGAGCGAGGCGCGACCTCCCTTCTTCGGTCCGCTGGAGCGCGGCGTGCGGTGGCGTCGCCCGAGCACCAGGCCCAAGAGCCCGAGGAGCAGCAGGCCAGCGAGGGGGCGCTCGTCGCTCTGGCCCGGGACCGTGCAGCCGCAGCCGCTGCCGGCGGTGGCGGGGTTCGGGCGGCCACGGATGAGGGCGCTGCTCGCCGAGCCGATGTTTCCGGCCTCGTCCTGGACCTCGACGTCGATCTCCTCGGCGTCGGTCCCGATGAGGTAGTCCTCCGTGAGCAAGTCCCACTCGGACCAGTCGCCGCCGGCTTCGCGGAAGCGCACGAGGAGCTGCTCGGAGAGCACGTCCCGGGCGTCGACCACGACGCCGGCGTCAGTCGCCTCGAGCTCCACGGACGGGGGGAGCACGTCGACGAGGATCTCGGCCACGGCCGGAGTGAGGTCGACGCTGGCGGGTTCGCCCACGACCCGCGCGCGCGCTTCGAGGGTGTGGCGCGCCTGGAAGAGCAGGGTGCGGCTCTCGAAGAGCACCTCCCGTTCGCGGGTCCATGGGGACCATTGCATGCCGTCGAGGCGGTAGCTGTACTCGTACTCGACGCCGGCCGGGCCTTCCGCATCGAAGCTCAGCGTCACGCGGGGGATCAGGCCCTGGCCCCAGCGCTCGATGGTCATGACCTCCGGATCGAGATCGACAGCGGAGACCTCCACGAAGGTGTCCGCCGGCGCGCTGAGGGCCATCGGCGTGGAAGCGACGGCCAGGTTGGCGAAGATGCCCAGGAACTCCTCGCCGTCCTCCTCGAGGCCGCGGATGCCGCCCTCGGGCACCTGAAGCTCGAGGCCCATGAGCTCCGGCAGGGCGAAGCCGCCCAGGTCGCCGAAGGCCATCGAGGCGAACGACGACAGGACGTCGCTGATGACCGAGGCGAGCATCTCGGGGCTCTCGGTGAGCAAGACCTCTTGGTTGGTGACCGAGGCGTTGGTTGCGCTCAGGCCGAGCACCGAGGGGACGATCTCGCCATCCACCACCGTAAGGTTGATGGGGATGGAGAAGTCGGCTTCGAAGGTCATGAAGCGAACGAAGCGGTCGGCGCTCCAGACGTAAAAGTCGATCTGGAGCTGGTCGAGGCTCACCGTCAGGAGCGGGTCGTCGTCGGTGCCGGCGCCGATCTCGAAGTCGGGGGGCGTCTGTGGCCGCAGGGTCACCGCCAGGGGGGCGTTGCGCTCCGGGAACGCGAGGCGGTTGAGGGAGGGCACCAACAGCGAGAACAAGCCCGTCGACAGCTGTTGCGAGAGCGGGGTCCCGGCGCCGATGCAGAGCAGGCCCGCGTCGTACATGCCGTAGCCGGCGTGGTCGAGGAAGGACTCGCTCAGGCCGATGCCGACGTGGGGTGGCGAGTCCAGGCCGGGGACCGTGTTTCCGCGGAAGGTCGCGACACGGGGGATGGTCGGGATCGGCGGTGGGTCCAGCGCAGGCACGCAGGGGTTGTGCGCGGGCGTCGTCATGAAGTTGCGGCTGGTGCCGAGGAAGCCGCCGTAGAAGAAGAGGCTCAGGCCGTTGTTGACCGCCTCGCCTTCGCCGCCGGAAGCGAGGAGGAACTGACCCGGGGCGTGGGTGCCGGGCGAGACGGAGCCGAGGAAGGCCGCGCCGAGGTCACCCTGTCCGTCGGTCCCCAGCAGGACGGGCACGCACTCGCCGCCCGGGGAGAAGCGACAGAACGACATCGGATCGGCCGGGTCGTCGGAGACGGTGCCGGTGGGGCAGCCGTACTCGCCGGTTTTCGTACAGAGCTGCTGATCGAGCTGCTCCTGGAGGACGGTGCCAACCTGGTCCTGAAGCGAATCGAGCAGCAATCCGGTGACCAAGCCAGGGAGAACGTCCACGATGAAGCCGATCAATCCGCCGTCACCGTCGAGCATGATGTCCGCTTCTTCGATCTCTCGGCCCGGTTCTAGACCGACGCTCTCGACGACGACCTTGGTGTAACCCGCCCGAGCCGCTCGCGTTTCTTCCTGGAACGCAAGGTTGGCCACGATGCCGACGTCGTCGCGGGACCCGGTGCCGACGGTTTCAATGGTTGCATTGACGCCACCGCTGCAGAGCGCGCCGCCGTCGATCTGGATACCGAGCGGGCCCGGCGACGATGCCGTGCAGTTGCCGTCGCTGTCCCTCGCGCTGCACAGTCGCGTCTGGAGCGTCAGTCGCAGGATGACCTCCAGCCGGTTGGGGCTGCTCGGGTTGATTTGGAGTGAGTTGACTGTGCCCCGAATCAGGCAGTTGCCGCCGGTGCAGACGTCCACGGCCGTCCCGCGCCCGCAGGGGAAGGGCATGTCTTGGGTGGTGGATGTGGGGGGAACTTCGAACTCTAGACCGTCCGGCAGGAAGAGGCCCACGAGGGCGTCGCCGTTGTCCTCCATCCACTGGATCCCGGCTTCGGTGAGGCGAACCTGCGCCGAGTTCGGCACGCGCTCCTCCAGCTTGAAGCCGCCGGGGATGGGCGCCACGCCGCAGCCGCCGCAGCCTCCACAGCCGCCGCCTCCGCACGCGCTCAGCAGGAAGAACGCCACCACGTGAGGAAGCGAGCGGTACCACGCCGTCCGACCCATTCGTCGCCAACCAACCATCAAGACACTCCTGTCCAAGCACCCCCGGGCCGCTGAACGGCCCTCGCGCAAGCGTATCACGGCTCGTGGAGCGCCGGCGACAGAGACTGCCGGCCGCGAGCCAGGGGGCGCGCCTGGGCGGACGAAGAACCTGCCGCGACAGCGACGGTCCTTCGGCCGCGCGCCAGTCGGTTCGTGCGTGACCGCCTGGCGCTTGGACGGACGAAGAAAGGCCGCCCGCGTGGGCGACCTTGGCTTCGGGACGATGGTTTCGGACGTCCGGTCCCCCCTGGACC
>JALVDI010000003.1 GCA_027009115.1 Polyangiaceae bacterium
TGCGAGTACGACCTGTGGCAAGCGCGGCGCGTGGCCGGTGGATGGGAGGCGAGCTGGGCGTCGGCGCTGTCGATGGACTCGGACGGCGTCCACGCCCATGGCCTGTCCTCGCGGGGCTCGGGTTTCGCCTGGCTCGGGGGCGTGATCTGGCCCGACGAGCTGGTCGCCGGGCGAATCGAACATGCGCTGGTCTTCAGCTATCCCTTTACCCGCTCCGGTGGGCCCGTCGCCCCCGCCACGGAGAGCGACGGCACCAGCGGTCGTCGCTACGCGCTGCCCGAGGGTGCCCACGTGCGCCTCGACCCCACCCTCGACCTCGACGCCTTGGGTCTGAGCGGCCCGGAGCGCACCATCGCCGAGGCCATGCAGGTCTACGGCCTCTATCTCGCCGACAACGGCGGTGACTCGGGGATGGGTCTGTACGCGATCGATCCACGCAGCGTGATGGGAGACCCATACGAAGGGCTCCTCGGGGACGAGGACTACCCGACCCTGCCCAACATCCCGCTCGACAGATTGCAGACCCTGACCCTTGGTCCTCAAGACCCCACCTTTCAAGAGACCGCGGCCCTGGAGACCGACGCCTGCAACCGTTACCGCTGACCGCCGGTGGGAGCCGGCCGCGTACCCTGCGGAAGGGTCGCGTCGAGCGCCCGCAGCCAGGCGTCCACCATCCAGTGGAGATGCGCGCGCCGCTCCGCCAGGGCCTCGGCGGACATCGGATCCCGGCCCCAGTGCTCCTCGCCGAGCACTGGCGCGTAGGTGAAGTAGTTGATGACCGCCGCCGAGAGGCTCAGGTGGAAGTGCTTCGCACTGAGCGGACCTCCCTGGGGCGTGAGCGCCGCCAAGAGCTCCGAGGTGGCACCGAGCAGCTCGCCGAGGTGGCGCTGGACGAGCGCCAGGTGCGGCCCACCGGTCGAAACCTGCTGCTGGACGAGGCGCGCGTACGCCTGGTTGGCCTCCATGAAGTCGAGGTATCCGTCAAGGCCGCGGTGCAGCCGCTCTTCGAGGGAACCGTCCTGCCCGAAGGCCTCGCGCAGCGCGTCTTTGTGCCGGGCATAGTAGCGCTCCAAGACCCGCTCGAAGAGCTCGGCGGTGCTGCCCCAGTAGTAGAAGACGAGCGCCTTGTTCACGCCGGCCCGCTCGGCTACGGCGCGTGCGCTCAGCGCCTCGTAGCCCTCTTCGACGAGGATCGCCTCGGCCGCCTCGAGGATCGCCCGCGCCCGCGCCCGGCGCGGGCTCTTGTCGTCGCTGGTGCTCGGCGAAGGGGGGACCACGCGGACCTCTCGGGGGCTACGAACCACGCGCTTTGACCGATCGGTTAATACCCTGTAGGCTCAGGGCTCGACAGTCAAGGGGGTGACGGGATGTACGATATCAAGATCCAGGGCGGCACCATCGTCGACGGGACGGGCGCGCCGCGTTTCCACGGGGACATCGGCATCAAGGGCGGCCGCGTGGTCGCCCTCGGGGTGTGCGACGAGGGAGCCCACGAGGTCATCGACGCGACCGGCGCGATCGTCACGCCCGGCTTCACCGACATCCACACCCACTACGACGGCCAGATCTCCTGGGACGAGGAGATGGCGCCCTCCGTCTTTCATGGCGTGACGACCGCCGTGATGGGGAGCTGCGGTGTGGGCTTCGCCCCCGTGCGTCCGACCGATCACGAGAAGCTCATCGAACTCATGGAGGGCGTCGAGGACATCCCCGGAACCGCGCTGGCTGAAGGCCTCACCTGGAACTGGGAGACGTTCCCTCAATACATGGACGCCATCGACGCGATCCCCCACACCCTCGACTTCCTCGTGCAGGTGCCGCACGACCCTCTGCGCGTGTACGTCATGGGCGACCGCGCCATCGCCGACGAAGACGCGACCGACGAAGACATCGCTGCGATGCGGCAGCTTCTCCGCGAGGCCCTCGACGCCGGCGCGGTGGGCTTCAGCACCGGCCGCTCCGACAACCACCGCAGCGCCAAAGGCCAGCCCACCCCTGCCTCCGAAGCCGCCGGACGTGAGCTCGCCGGCATCGCCCAGGCTTTCGTCGGCCTCGACCGCGGCGTGCTCCAGGCCGTCAGCGATTTCGACGTGATGCAGGGGGACGAGCACTTCGGGCCCGAGTTCGATCTGCTCGAAGGCATGGTCGCGAGCAGCGGTGGCCGCCCGCTGTCCATCAGCACCATGCAGCGCGACCATTCACCCAACCAGTGGCGGTGGATCGTGGAGCGCGTCGAGAAGTGCAACGCCCGTGGGCTCGACGTCCGCATGCAGGTCGCCGCCCGAGCCATCGGCGTGATGCTCGGCCTGCAGTGCACCTTCCACCCCTTCATGGGGTTCCCCAGCTACAAGCGGATCGCGCACCTGCCACTGTCCGAGCGGGTCGCCGCGATGCGCGACCCGTCGTTCCGAACGCAGCTCCTGTCCGAGAAGAGCGAACCGGTCGCAGGCGACGGAAGCCCGCTTCCGCCGCTCGCCGACTTCTTCCTCCAGAACATCGACATGATCGCGATGCGCCTCTACCGGCTCGGGGAAGAGCCAAACTACGAGCCGGACAAGAGCGCCTGTCTCTACGCGGAGGCTCTTCGCCAGGGACACCGGAACGTGCTTGGCACGATCTACGACGCGCTGCTGGAGCAGGACGGCCGCGCGCTGCTCTACTTCCCTCTCTACAACTACACCTCGATGAACCTCGACAACGTCCACACGATGCTCACGCACCCGCTCTCGCTCCCAGGCCTGAGCGACGGAGGGGCGCACGTGGGGACGGTCTGCGACGCGAGCTTTCCCACGTTTCTCTTGCAACATTGGGCGCGCGACCGGGAGCGCGGGCGAATCCCCCTCGAACAGGTCGTCAAGATGCAGGCGTTCGACACCGCCCGTTTTCTCGGGCTCAGCGATCGCGGCGCCATCGCCGTCGGCCAGCGAGCCGACCTCAACATCATCGACTTCGACAACCTCCAGCTCACGCCGCCCGTGATTCAGGCCGATCTACCCGCCGGCGGCAAGCGGCTGATGCAGCGCGCTCGCGGCTATGTCGCGACGCTCGTGGGCGGCGTGCCCATCACCCGCAACGGCCAGCTGACCGGCGCGCGGCCTGGCCGCCTGGTGCGCAGCGGACGCTGAGCCTTCGGCCTCCTCGGAAGTACGCGACGGCTCGCGCAAGCCCGCGTGACGCGGCCGAACCTCGACGTTTCTCGAGGCGCACAGAATCCTGGCTCCCGCATGAGGCGCACGGCGAGGTCTTGGGGCGGCTGCTATTCGGCCGCGGCCTGAACCACCTCGCCGTCCCCCCGGATGAGGGCGAGCAGCTCTTCGGCGGAGAGCGCGCCTGCCGCCCCCGCGCCACGGAGGACCCCATCGACCAGGTTTCGCTTGTCCGCGTGCAGGCGCAGCACGGTCTCCTCGATGGTGCCCTGGGCGACGAGGCGGACGATCGTCACGGGCTTGTCCTGACCGATGCGGTGAACCCGGTCCGAAGCCTGATCCTCGACCGAGGGATTCCACCAGGGGTCGAGGTGAACCACGGTGTCGGCGCCGGTGAGCGTGAGCCCCGTGCCTCCTGCCTTGAGGGAGATGAGGAAGACCGGATCGTCCCCACTCTGCCAACGTTCCACCAGCCGCGCGCGCTGCGCGGCGGGCGTCGAACCGACGAGGTAGAGTGGGTCGACCCCACGCATGTCGAGCGTGTCGCGCACGATCTCCAGAAGCGATACGAACTGGCTGAACACCAGCGTTCGGTGTCCGTCGGCGCGCAGCTCGTCCAGAAGCTCCAGCAGGCTGTTCATCTTGGCGCTCGGCAGGGTGCTGGTCCGATCCACCAGCCGCGGGTGGCAGGCCAGCAGCCGCAGCCGCGTCATCGCGGCCAGGACCTGCATGCGTTTGCCCGACTCGAGCAACCCCTCGATAGCCTCGCGCCTCGCCGCCTCGTAGACCTCCCGTTCCGCCGCCGAGAGCTCCACCGGGCGCACCACCTCCGTGCGCGAAGGCAGCTCCTGCGCGACCGCGCTCTTCGTTCGGCGAAGCAGGAAGGGCCTCAGCTTTCGCGCCAACGCTTCACGGCGCGCCTCGTCGCCGTCCCGCTCGATGGGCAAGGCATAGCGCGCACGGAAGTGCGCCCAACTCCCGAGCAGGCCGGGGCTGATGACCCGCATCAAGCTCCACAGCTCGCCCAGGTGGTTCTCCAAAGGGGTCCCGGTCAACGCCAACCGCCAGCTCGCCTTGAGCTGCGCCGCGGCCTTCGCCCGCTTGGTGCGTGCATTCTTGATGGCCTGCGCTTCATCGAGAACGAGGGTGCCCCACGTCTGCTCTCCCAAGGCCTCCGCGTCCCGCGCGAGGATGTCGTAGCTGGTCACCACCACGTCGCCCGGCCCGAGCTCGGCGAGCAACCCCACGCGCTTGGGCCCGCGGTAGGGCACCACCCGCAGGGAAGGCGCGAAACGCGCGGCCTCCTGCTCCCAGATGCTGCCAACGGATGTGGGCGCGACGACGAGCGCGGGGCCTTCGTGCTCGCGATGGACGAGCATCGCGAGCGCCTGCACCGTCTTGCCGAGTCCCATCTCGTCGGCGAGCACGGCGCCCGCGCCCCACTGGGCCAGGCGGGCCATCCAGCGGAAGCCTTCGCGCTGGTAGCTCCGGAGCGCGGCGTGGAGCCCCTCCGGCGGGGTCGGGTCGAGGGCGCGCGCCTCCTCCAGGCGGGCGATGAGCGCACGCCACTCCTCGTCCGGCTCGAGCGCTCCCTCACCCACGATCGAGGCAACATCCGCGACCGCCGCCAGTCCAGCGACGAGGGCTCCCTTCTCGGTGGCGAGCACCTCGTCGGCCTTCTCCAACCGCTTGCGGAGGTCATCGGCGATGCGGGCGAAGCGGCCGGGAGCGACCCGCACCCAACGCTCGCCCCGCCGCGTCGCGTCGAGGAGCGCCGCCAGGGCGACCGCCTTGCCGCCGACGCTCACCTCGCCGCTGACACCGAACCAGTCGCCGGCGCGCTTGACGCGAAGCTTCAGTGCCTGCGCGTCGGCGGCGCCGAGGAGCCGCCACCGGCGACCCTGGGGCCACTCGGTCACGAGCTCTCCTCCCGCAGCTCGGCGCTCGAGCTCGTCGAGGATCTCCAGCGCCCGCTGCAGCTCCGCTTCGCGGTGCGTCAGCCCCTCCAAGTCCAGGGCGTCCTGGAGGCGCCGGGCCTGCTGCCGCTCGGCCTCCAGATCACGCAGGGTGTGGACGCGCTCACCCTCGATTGCGCCGTAGACGACCGCCGGGCCTTCCCCTGCGCGCCAGGCCGGGCCGTGCTCCCCGAAGGGCCGGCACAGGAGCTCGACGGCGAGGGTGTCCTCGTCCGGTTCGAGGCGAACCACGAGCCGCTCGGGTGCCGGAACGAGCGTGCCCCTCAGCGCGGTGGGCAGCCGTAGCCGAACCCGCGGTTGGAGGCGCGACAGCAGCCCCAGAACCCGATCGAAGCTCTCCGGCGGAAGCACGCCGGGGAAGGCGGCGAGGCTCGTCGCGACGCGCCGAATCTCCGGGTCGAGGCGAGTGAGCAGGTAGTCGTCGTCCACCCGCGCCACATGCAGCTTGCGCCGCTCGATGGACCGCCGTGAGAGGACACGCTCGCCGAGTCGGACCTCGCATCGAACGCCGCCGCCCGCCGGGACCAACGCGAGGGTCGGCACCTCCTTGCGCACCCGCACCCGAACACCATCCCGCTCGACCCGCGGGTGCCCGACGAGGGCCGCGAGCGCAGGATCGTGCTCCAGCGGACTGGGCTCGCCCCCCTCGGTGAGCGCCCGGAGCACGTCCCGGTCGAGGGGGCCGATGAGCTCGGCGGGGACGTTGGCCGGCGCAGTCCGCGCGCCTTTGCTCCAGCGGCCTCGTTTGCCCCTGCGCTGGATCACCGCCTGAACACGGAGAGCGTCGCTCTCGCCTTCGAGGCGCCAAGAGAGCCGCTGGTTGGGCGGTTCGTCACGCCGCCGGTCGAGGTCGCCCGCGATCGCGTCCACCAAGAACACCCAGGTCGGCCGCCGGAGCACGTGCGCGAGGGTCGCGTGCAACGGGTGTCTGCGGTCGTGGACCGCGTCGAGGGTCCACTCCAGGAGCGCGCGCACCTCGGGCGCCTCGGCGC
This sequence comes from Polyangiaceae bacterium, assembly GCA_027009115.1. Classification (GTDB taxonomy): domain Bacteria; phylum Myxococcota_A; class Polyangia; order Polyangiales; family Houyiibacteriaceae; genus JALVDI01. The sequence continues at coordinate 6,115 of JALVDI010000003.1, forward strand.
TCGGCACCCGGCGGTCGGTCGAGAGGGTGACGGGGCCGCTCTCGAACCCCAGGAGATCGAGCCGCACCCTCGCGCGCG
>JALVDI010000004.1 GCA_027009115.1 Polyangiaceae bacterium
CTGGGTCGTGGGCGAGGAGGATCCCCGGCACGGACCCATTGCTCGGCGTGCGGCGCAGCGCAGCGGATCCCCCTGCGTGGTGGTCCCGCACAGCGATCACGACGTCCTCGGCTGTCGCCCCGACGCTGTCGCCGAGCTCCTGGAGACCGCCCGATGAGCCCCATTGAGCCTGGGAGCCTACGCGCCTGGCTGCTCGCCACCCGGCCGCAAACCCTCACGGCAGCGTTCGTGCCCGTGGCTGTCGGTACGGCGGTCGCGCACGCCCAAGGGGGGGTGCGCGTGGGGCCGGCGCTGGCGGCGCTGCTCGGCGCCTTCCTCCTGCAGATCGGCACCAACCTCGCCAACGATCTCTTCGACCACGAGAAAGGCGCCGACACGGAGGAGCGCGTCGGTCCGCTGCGGGCCGCGCAGGCAGGGCTGCTGACGACCGACCAGTTGCGCCGCGGCATGGTGCTCAGCTTCGCAGCCGCGACGCTCGCCGGGGTGTACCTCACGGTCGTGGCGGGGCCTGCGGTCGTCGCCATCGGGGTCCTGGCCATCGCCAGCGGTGTGGCCTACACCGGCGGGCCTTATCCTCTCGGCTACAACGGCCTGGGCGACGTCTTCGTGATGCTCTTCTTCGGCTTCGTCGCTGTCTGCGGGACGGCGTTCGTGCAGCTCGGCTTCGTGCCTCCGCTCGCTTGGTGGGCGTCGGTCCCCGTCGGCTCCCTCGCGACGGCGATCCTCGTGGTCAACAACGTCCGCGATCGCGAGACCGACGCCAAGGCGAACAAGCGCACCCTCGCCGTTCGGTTCGGCCGCGGCGCCGGCGTGGTCGAGTACGTCTTGCTCTTGGCCATGGCGTACCTGGTGCCGGCGCTCTTGGCGTGGGGGAGCGCCGATCCCTGGCTGTTCTTGCCGTGGTTGACCTTGCCTTGGGCGGCGGCGCTGACGAGGAACCTCGTGCGCCTCGAAGGGCCGCCCTTGAACGCGATCCTCGCGGGGACGGCGCGTTTGCTCCTCGTGCACGGGGCGCTGTTCGCGGCCGCTCTGTTTCGATGCGTGCGATGCTGAGCGTCGTGCTGGAGGAGCGGCGCGTCCCGCTCGTGTCGCCGGTGCGCAACGCCCGCGGCCAGTGGAGCGAGCGCGTGCTCCTCCAGGTTCGGGTTCGCGCAGCGGGTGGCGAGGCCGTGGGCGAAGCGGCGCCCTTGCCCGGCCACACGGCGGACACCCTCGACGCCGCCCGGAAGACCCTGCGGGAGATGTCCTGGGATGGGCTCGGCCCGCTGCTCGACGAACCGAAGGCGCTGCTGGCAGAGCTTGCCCGGCGCACGAAGGGCTCGGCGTCCGCCCGTTTCGCCGTTCAGAGCGCGCTCCTATCCCTCGTCGCCGCGCGCCGCGAGGTCCCTCTTGCGGGGGTGATGGCGGAGCTGCTCGGGACGCGGCCGGCACCGTTCGAGGTCGCCGCGTGGATCGAGGGCGACGATGCGGAGGCGCTCCTGGCCGGTGGCCGGCGCGCCGTCGAGCAGGGGCACCGGACGTTGAAGTTCAAGGTCGGACGGGATCTCGACCGCGAGCTGGCGACCGCGCGGGCGCTGCGGCGAGCGGTTGGCGACGCGGTGCGGCTTCGCTTCGATGCGAACGGAGCGCTCGGGGAAGGTTCGGGCGTCGACTTCTTGCGCGCGCTGGCCTCCCTTCGCCCCGAACTGGTCGAGGAGCCCGGCCCGCCAGCGTTCGTCGACGCGGCCGCGGCGCTCGTGCCCGTTGGCCTCGACGAGTCCCTCACCGTTCGCAGCGCACCCGAAGTCGAGGCGCTGCTGGCGCGCGGCGTGGTCCGGGCGCTGGTCCTCAAGCCGATGGCCCTCGGCTTGGGGGCCTGCTTGCACTGGTGCCGCTTCGCTGCGCGCTACGACGTGCCGGTGATCGTGAGCCATCTGCTGGGTGGGCCTCGGGAGATGGACGTCGCCGAGTCCCTGGCCGCCGCCGCCGGCGGCCCGCTCGCCCATGGCCTGGGGCATCACCGTGTGCTCGCGGCCCTCAAAGAGCCGCCTCGTCCGGCCCGGCGTCGACCTCGGGGGCCGCCGTGGGCCTGAGCTGCCTGCATCTGGCCCGAGAGATCCCCGACGAGGTCGCCGCGGTCGTCGACGGGCGCAGCGTCTGCTGGCTTGGGCTCGGCCGCCTAGTCAGCGGCGCCCTCGACGAGCTGGAGCGACGGGGAATCGGCCCTGGCGATCGCGTCGCCATCGAGCCGCAGGCGGACCTGGCGAGCTTCGTTTGGATGCACGCCGCCCTCGAGGCGGGCGCCGGCCTCGTGCTGATTCACCCGCATGCGAGCGAAGCGCAAAAGGCCTCGCGGGTGCGTGCGCTCGCGCCGCGTTGGGTGCTCCCGAGCGCGTTGCCGGCGCCCGCGCGGCTGCGGCGGAGCCGAAGGATCGACCCGGAGCTGCCCCTCGCCTTCGCCTTCACGTCCGGCACCACCGGCGAGGCGAAGGCTGCGATCCTCTCGCGCCGAGCCATGGGGGCGGCGGCCGCTGCGAGCGCTGCGCGGTTGGGCTGGCGAACGGACGACCGGTGGCTCTTGTCCCTGCCTCCGGCGCACGTCGGTGGCCTGAGCGTGCTCGTGCGCTGCCTCGACGGCCGCAAGCCGGTCGTCCTCGGCGGCTCGCGTTTCTCCGTGGGGCACCTGCAACGGACCGTCGCTCAGCACCGGGTCACGCTGCTCTCCCTCGTCCCGACGATGCTGCACCGTCTGCTGGAGGCTGGCTGGCGGGCGCCTGCGCATGTCCGGGTCGTGCTCGTTGGGGGCGCCGCACTGAGTGCCGCGTCGCTGCGACGGGCCCGGCGCGCGGGCCTGCCCGTGGCGCCTACCTACGGTCTGACGGAGACCTGCGCTCAGGTGGCGACCCAGTGGCCGCCGCGACCCGGAGCGGCCGATGTCGGGGCCCCACTGACCGGGGTCGAGGTCCGCCTGCGGGGCGGGCGGATCCAGGTGCGCGGCCCGACGCTCATGACGGGCTACGTAGGCCACCCCTCGCCGTTGACCGCCGACGGCTTCTTCGAGACCGGCGACCTCGGGCGCTTCGACGACGAGGGGCACCTGACGGTCCTCGGGCGCCACGACGACGTGCTCGTGTCCGGCGGCGAGAACGTGCACCCAGCGGTCGTCGAGGAAGCGCTGTCGGCGGCACGCGGGGTGCGCGAGGTCGTCGTCTTTGGTGTCGCCGATCCGGAGTGGGGCCAACGCGTGGCCGCGGCGGTGGTCAGCGAGCTGCCGTCCGACGCCTTACGCGAGGCGTTGCGCGCGGCGTCTGCGTCGCTTTCGCGACACGAGCGTCCGCGCTACGTTTGTCGGGTGAGGGAGCTGCCCCTGTTGCCGAGCGGGAAGCCCGATCGGGGCGCCATCGCGCGACAGGCCTCCGGCCGTCTCGAGCCGATGGGTGGGTCGTGAACTGTGTGCGGAGTCGACTCCTTGCCGGAGCGGGCCGGTGACTCGGCTGGCGCGACGCTACCGCAAGGTTGCCCGGAGCCTCAGCCGTCTGGAGTTGATGGCGACGTCCATGGAGGAGTCCTTCGCGGATCCACGCGAGCTTGTCAGCGGCGGCAGCCGGCGCTTTCTCGACTTTTACGGCGACGAGGGGATCCACCTCGCCCTCGAGCGTTACGGGATCTTCGACGCGCTGAGAGCGCGCGGCTACGACCACTTCCAGACCCAGACGCGAAACGCCGACGAGCAGCACACCCTCCTGCTCACCGGCACCCACTCGGAGCTTCCGCGGCGCGAACGCTTGATCGAGCTGGTGGTGCGGCGCGACCGTCTCGTCCCCGATGCCGAGCTCGGCTTCGACGGGGTCTTCGAGATGCTCACGGTCGACTGGCTGACCCTGCGGCATCCGGCGGGGCGTTTCACGACGCGGCGTCCGCGGCTGCCGGGGCAAGATGCACCAGGGCTCGGCCTGGGGGAGCACGTGGCCGAGCTGCTCGATCGCGTGGTCGAGCGGCTGCGGCTCGATGGGCTGCTGACGGTGCCCGAGTACTTCCACAACGCGGTGATCTACGGCCGGGCGCTGACGCACTTCGACCCTGCGGCGGAGGGGCGCTGCCAGGCGCTCCGCCGGGCGCTCCTGGAGGACGAGGGGTTGAGCCTGGCCCAGGCCTCGTGGGCGATCGACTGGGGCTTCGTGTACGAGCGAGGCCGCCCGATGCGGTGGCGCGGGCAGGCGCAGCTCGGTCCGCGGTGCGCGCCTTTGAGGCATTACCTGGAGTCGGCGGCGCACCGGAGCGCCGCGGAGGCCGCTGCTCGCGAGCTCTACTTCGCGCTGGACCGCCCGCGCTTCGAGGCGAGGTGGGCCGAGCGGGAGGGCGCCCTCGTCGGCCAGCTCGGTCCGATCAGCCGGTCCGACGGATGAGGTGGTAGCCGAAGTCCGTCTCGACGACGTCCGAGGTGCCGCCGACCTCGAGGCTGAAGGCGGCGTCTTCGAAGGGTCCCACCATCTGCCCGCGGCCGAAGGTGCCCAGGTCGCCGCCGCTCCTGCTCGACGGGCAGTCGCTGTGTTGGCGGGCGAGGTCGGCGAAGTCGGCGCCCGCGGCGAGCTGCGCCCGCAACTGGCCGATGAGGGCCTTGGCCTCGTCCTTGGAGCGCGTCGCGGTCGAGCGCGCGGAGCCAGCGTACATGAGGAGGATGTGCGAAGCGCGGACCTGATCGGCCATGGTTGTCCTTTCCGCCCGCCGAGGGGCGTGGGGGGCAGGAACCAATAGCACGGGCTCGTCTCTGCGGGGCCGTGTATCCTGAGGGGGGAGGACTTCTTTCGATGATGCGACCCTTGCTTTGGACACCGGACCGCGAGATTTTTCCGCGCCGCGCGGAGCACCGGGGGCGAGCCACCGTCCGTCCGGTCGCGCTCGGGGCCCTCTTGGTGCTGACGGCGATCGCCGGAGGCTGCGGCGTCCAGCGCTCGGGGATTGGCGGGCTCGACGCCTCGCGTCCGGATGCTGCTCGGGGAGACTCGGGGCTGCTGTGCGCGGAAGGGACCGTCGACCTCAACGGCGACCCGGAAGATGGCTGCGAATGCACCGTGTCGACCAACGGAGAGCGGTGCAACGGCGCGGACGACGACTGCGACGGGCGCATCGACGAAGAGCTCCGCGACGACCCGCGGATTGGCGGCAGCTGCGATGGAGACGACGACGACCTCTGCATGGACGGGGTCGTGGACTGCGTCGACGGGGCGCCCGACTGTGTCGACCCGCAGGACCCCGAGCACGTGGAGGTCTGCGACGACGGGGCGCGCGACGAGGACTGCGACGGGGACCGGAACGAGGGCTGTAGCTGCACACCGGGATCGGATCCGCTGCGCTGCGGGCCTGAGATGGAAATGGGGTTGTGCGTGTTCGGGACCCAGGAATGTATGGAGAATGGGCAGTGGGGCAGCTGCCAGGGGGCCGTCCTCCCGAACGACGAGACCTGCGACAACCGGGACGAAGACTGCGACGGTCGGACCGACGAAAACGTGACGGAGGCGTGCGCGAACCGCTGCGGTACTCCAGGGCTGCGGACCTGCGCCGCTGGAAGCTTCGGGCGGTGCGACGCCCCAGCGGAGCCCATGGAGGTCTGCAACGGTGCGGACGACGACTGCGACGGGAGCACGGACGAAGGCGTGCCGGACCGGCTCTGCTCGAACGCCTGCGGTCAGGCGGGCACGGAGAGCTGCGTGGGCGGGCGCTACCAGGGCTGTACGGCGCCGCCGGTTCCCTTGGAGGATTGCAACGGCGTGGACGACGATTGCGATGGCTCGACGGACGAAGGCGTGTCGCCTCCCGTGGGCCTTTGCAACTCCACGGGAGTTTGCGCAGGAACAACGCCGAGCTGCAGTGGAGCGAGCGGTTGGGAGTGCAACTACCCCTCCGGCACCTACGAGGACCCAGAGATGAGCTGCGACTCCCTCGACAACGACTGCGACGGCGCCGTCGACGAAGGGATCACCCGCCCGTGTACCGACGCATGCGGTAGAACGGGGACGGAGACTTGTGTGGATGGGAGCTACCAGGGCTGCACGGCATCCGGGTCGGGAGGGGCGGAGACGTGCAACGCGACGGATGACGACTGCGATGGATCCGTCGACGAGGACGCCGATTGCGGTGACTGCACCGTGGTGCCCGATCCCTCCGATCCCGCCCACACGTATCTCTTCTG
>JALVDI010000005.1 GCA_027009115.1 Polyangiaceae bacterium
CATCCCGGGCGATCTGACGGGCACGGTGGTGGAGGCGTCGGCGCCCGTGGCCGTCTTCAGCGGCGGCGAGCGCGGCATCGCCCCCATCGACACCGCCGGGGTCTCGGCACCGCCGGGCGGCGTGCCCGACGACTGGTGCTGCACCGAGCACCTCGAAGAGCAGGTCTTCCCGACAACCGCGTGGGGCAAGAAGTTCGTCGTGACCCGTAGCCCCGTGCGCTCCGGGCACGGGACCTGGCGCGAGCCCGATCTCTTCCGGGTGATGGCCGACAAACCGAACACCGAGATCGTGACCAATCTGCCGGCACCCAACGATCGCTTTGTGCTGGGCTCCAACGAATGGCGAGACATCCCCATGGACCGATCGTTCACTCTCATCGCGAGCGAGGCCGTGAGCATCCAGCAAATCCTGGTCAGTCAGGGGTGGCTCGACGGCAACGAAAAGCCAGGGCACGGCGGCGATCCGTCCATGATCCTCTATCCGCCCATCGAACAGTACCGCGACGAGTACGTTTTCCTCGCGCCACCAACCTTCGAGACGAACTACGTGGTGCTCGCGGCGCCGACAGGCACGATGGTGCTGCTCGACGGCGGCGACATCAACGCGAGCGAGTTCATGAGCATCTGCGAGTACGAGGACGCCGGCCAGATCGACGGCATCCCGTACACGACGGTGACCTGCCCCATCAGCGGCGGAACGCACCGCGTCGAGTCGAGCATGCCCGTCGGCATCTTCGTCTACGGCTACCACAACGTCGGAAGCTACGGCTACGCGGGGGGCTCGAACCTGACGCAGATCAACCCCCTCATCTGACGGGTAGGAGGGCGCGCAAGGTCGAAACGAAGCGCTTGGCGAAGCCGGCTGGCGCGCAGGCGTCCGCGAGCCAGCGACGGCCTCCGCGCGGTGGGCATCGAAGGGACTGCTCGATCACGGCACGAAGAGCCGCCGGGTCGTCGTCGGCGACGGCCCGCACGCCCTGGGGTCGCAGACCTGCAAGGGCTCGGCGCTGTGCGACCACGGGGACATCGCGCGCCAGCGCGTCGAGGAGCTTGATCGGCAGCCCACCAGGAGCCCGCCGAGGCACGACAACCAAGTCGCAAGCGGCGTGGGCGCGACGTCGGTCGGCCTCCGTCTGCAACGGCCACACCGCGACGTGCGGGTGACGACGCAGGGGCCGTGGATCGGACGAGGTCGCGACCAAGAGCCGCAGCCCCCGGCTAGCTTCGAGGAGAACGTCGAGCCCCTGGTAGGCGTCGAGGTTGCCCGCATAAAGGAGCACGGGGCCCTTCCAAGGACGCACCGCGCGCTCGGCGGCGGTGGGAGGGTCGGCGACCGGCCAGGGCGGCATCACGAACGCGGCTCGGGTGTAACGACGTAGATGCTGGGCGAGGTCGGGGGTGATGGCCACGGTCGCATCCAGGCCGCAGGCGGCTCGGTCAAGGGCATCGCCGATCCGGCTCCAAGGCCGAGGATGCGCGAAGTAAGTCCCGAGCTCCGCATCAAAGCGGGTATGCGCGACGTACACGCGCGGTACGCCACGGAGGGTGCGACCGACGAGAGCCGCCTCGACGTTGTGGGCGACCACTACATCTGGACGGAGGGCGCGCGCTCGCTCGCGCAGCGCCGTCACCATACGCAGGTCGAGGGCCACTTTCCCCGGGGAAGGCCCTGAACGCAGCGATCGCACCGGAGGCCAATCCGAGAGGCGGTGGTGGGTCCAGTCCGTGGGAGCGGCAGCGGCGCCTTCGGCGTGGGCACCTGCGGCATAGGTCAGCAGATGAGTTTCGTGCCCGGCAGCGGCGAGGGCGTCAAGCATGGCACGCAGGAGCGCCTGAGTTCCCTGCGGACTGGGAAACGGTAGGCAAGCGAGGTGGAGGGTTCGCATGAGATGCACCTACGCAGCGGAACCTGACCGCCGCGGAGAGGGCCGCGGCCTCTTCGATGATGGCAGGAACCCACGGCGCCCCTCACAAGGAGCGGAACCAGTCGATGCAGGTCGGCCCGAAGGTCGAGGTGTAGGCCGTGCAGTGGTTGGCGTTGGGAAAGGCCCGGGCGACGCAGCGATGCTCCGGGGCGGTCTCTAGAATGGCGCACAGCGCGCGGAAGGGCGCCCCTTCTACCACGTCCTTCTCGCAGCGCTCGGCGGGATCCGAGAAGGCGCCCCCCTCGGTCACGAGCTTCCAGTCCCGGATGCCGAACGAGGCGGGGGTGAGCCCCGGGGCGAGGACGAAGCCCCCCACGCCGTCGGAACGGAGGACGGAGTCGAAGCGTTGACAATCCCCGCCACCACAATCGGACGGCAGGGACATGCCGTAGCGCTGCCGGATGCGCCGGGCGCGCCGCTCGCAGGATGGCCCCGTACCCCCGACGACATAGTCGAGCTGGTGCTGGACGTCGAGCACACCGTCGCTCAGGCACGCAGCCGTTCTCTCGGTACCCAACAGATCCCCCTCCACGTCGAAGCGGGCGAGCACCACAGGAAGCCGCGTCGCCCCGATGCTGCATCCGCCGTGCAGGACGTGCCGGCCGCTCCATACGCCGAGGTCGCCGCCCGGCTTCAGCCTTTGGAACACCGTTCGCACGACCAGCTCGTCCCGATCCGGCGCACCGATGGAACTTGGCAGCGGCTCGCCCGGATAGATGGGCTGGACGCAGGCAGCGACCAGGTCGGGATAGGCAGCAAGCAAGCCCGTCAGGAAGTTCGTCACCTCGTCCCGCTCGCAGCCAAGCGGCGCCCAGTACACGAGGAGGTCGTCGCAAGGACCCTCCGCCGAGCAGACGTCGGACCGGTAAGCGACCCGGTACTGGCAGGCACCGCAGTTGGCATCGACCCGCGGTCCCGCGCAGAGAGCCGAGTAGTCCTGGCACGCCGCCAGGAACACCGCCTCCGAGTCGTAGAGGGCCACGTCCGCCCCTCCCTCGAGGCCTCCGACAGCGCCGTCCCCCCCGGAAGCGGTGTCCCGACTCCCAGCGTCTGTGGCCCCATCACGCCCGGCCGGCCCCACATCCCGAGCACCTCCGTCGACCCCGTCCGGCGGCGGTGCCCCCGTGCTACCGCAGCTCGTCGCGAGCGCAACAGCCACAGCGAGGCCAAGCCCCGAGGCGCTCCGGCCACAAGCCCCGAACCTCGTGCCCCCTGGGTCCCAGAAGGTCCCCCCGAACGGCGAAGGAGACGCCACCGAGCGCACGCGACACACCTCCCGAATCCCAGGCCACCCGAAGGGGCCTGCACCGATACCCTACCACTGCTCCGCTCGGAACACACCTCGCTGTCCTGGCTGAGGACCGATGAGACTGGGGGGCGAAATCGGGGTGGTGTTGTCGGAGGCACTGTGCGGGGGTGAGGTAGGCCAAGGGCCGGGTGGGGTCGGACGTGGCTCTCGAGGTTGCGAAATCGCATGACGTGGGGGCGAAGAGCACGGAGGGAGGAGGATAGGTCGCCCGTGGCGTAGAGCTCGCGCCCCCAATTGACCGGGCCCCCCTGGATCACGCTCGAGGCGCGGGCAGGCAAGAACTTCTACAAACGTCTCCCAGCCGCACGCGTCGACGAAGCCTCGGACGAGGTTAGCGAGCACTTCGTCGGCGACGAGCTCTGGGTGGAGCGTGGCATCGCGAGCGGCGGCCAGCCTTTCGTGAAAGTGCACCGCGCCCCAGCAGAGAACCTCATCACACTCGCCCAGCGCCTCAGCCGCACGAGCTCTGGCGCTCGACTGCGTGTGCGCATCGGTACGTCCGGAGGTCGCGAGCGTTACCGTCTCCTGAAAGATGCGGGGCTGGACGTCACGGCGCAGTGACGTCCGACTCTCGACGCCGGATCACGGCCTCGCCCCCGGGGATTGAGATCACGTCCAAATGCGGCCACGCGCTCACGGGGCGCGACGTGCGTGGGGCGACGAACTCGCTGGTGTCGGCCACCGTCACTTCCGCACCGTCGCCCGTCATCCGAAGCGCTTTCCCGTTTCGTTGGACCACGACATCTCCTTCGACGACCGCGAGCGGCGATGACCGGTCGAGTTGCCACGTCACCACCACCGACTCCCCATGGGCGAGTCGCACGACCTCGTTGCCATCCAAGGCGTAAACCGCTTCGCCATCGCTCACCACCTGCGTGAACTGAGACGACCTCGACCGCCCCACGAGGTCGAAGCCAGGCGGCAGCTGCAGCGGCGCGGGCCGCAGCTCCAGGGCCAGCCGGGCTGCCGTTCGCTCTCCGAAGCGTGTTCGCGCCGCCTCGATCAGCCGATCGTGGTGGTCTCGAGGGAGTCCCCACACCACCTCGCCCAGCCCTTCGGAAAGCGGCGCCGCACCGAGCAGATGCCGAGCCGACCCCGCGAGCACGCTCTGGTCCTCGGCGCCGACCGGCGCACGCACGACGGGATCGAACCCAAACCCGGAGAGGATGCGACGAGGAAGCTCTTCGTAGCCAGGCCGATGGCTCAGCGGCTCATCGCCAAAGCCGTACCAGCGCAGGAGCGCGCGGATGGCGCTCTCCTTGCCAAGCTTGCGCTCGAGGCGGGCGCGTAGGCCGTCCGAATCGAAGCTCTCGTCAGCGAGCTGTTCGAAGGCTTTGCGCCACGGCCAACGCAATCCCTTCGGCATCCCACGCCGCCAGGCCCGACGGCGCGCTGTAGAACCGGGGCCGTGACCGAGCTCCCAGCCGGCGAGAAGCTCGGGGACGCCGTGGTCCACGAACCATCCGAGCACTTTCTGCGGCTGGGTCGTATCGGCGCAACTGGTCCAGTCGCGCCGACAGAGGCTCCCGTCGTTCACGACCACGACGTCGGACCCGTCGGCGCCAGCCAACACCACACGCGCCGAACGCTCGTAGATGTGGGCGAACGGGCGTTTCGGCCTGACGATGCTCAGCCGCGAGGCAAGATCGACCAACGCCTTCTGGTCGCAGCGGCCGCGCTCGTCGTCTCCAAAGCTGATCGTGGCGCCACTCGCCCGTCGGAGCGCCCAGGCCAGCGCGGCTGCGTTTGGCTCCGTGCCACCTCGAGACGTCAGCTGCCTCACGGAGCAGGACCGTCGGACAATCCGGGGGACGAACTGGACCCGCTCCGGCGCCTGCCCGTGACCGCGTTCCACGCTCGACCGATGGGGCCACGCTCCGCCTGCACGGTGACGCACTCTCCATCGTGAACGCCGGCGCCGGTGCCGCCATTCGTTGTAAGCACGCCCGGAGGGGTCTGGCCTGCTTCGGCGAAACGCTGATCGGCAATCGGCGTGCTTGTGCCACTGTAGGTCGCCTCGAGATTGTTGCTCCGCGCTTCCCGAACCGTATTGCCCATGGCGTTGGCGATCTGCTGCGCAGCGCTGGGTCCACCGCCCCGCGGGGGCGTGGCGCCTTTGCAGGCGTAGAGGTCGACCGCAGCGGTGCGAGATAGTCCCGCCCCCTTCAAGGTCTCCCTTACCGTCTGCCCGTTGGTGATGCCGTCACCCGACTGCGGCTTCCCGGGCGCCCCGTGAGTGAGCAGGATGACGTGGTCCTCCCCCGCGAGCGATCCCGGCTGGGGTTGGTCGTGAGGAATCACCGTACGTGCCACAACTTCCCCTGAGCGTCGTATGAATAGGTGAAGCGCTGACCGGCGGGGTTGGCGTACTGTTTGGTCGGATAGGGGATGGGGATGGCGCTGGGTATGGCGGGGGCGGTGCAGACGCTGACGGCCATTCCGGTCATCCGATGGCCGGACTTCTTCGTCACGACGTCCATCTTGAGCGCGGTGCACGTCCGGCATTGTTCACCTTGGATCTCGTGGTGGCAACGGCGTCGTAGACGCTGGCGGCGTCAGCCTTCACGTAAACCCTCGAAGCCCTTGAACATGGCGCACACGGCCTTGGTCGTGTGCTTCGGGCTGAACTTGAGCAGGATGTGGTCGCGGTCAGCGATCTGAATGAAGCAGTGCCCCTTGCAACAGGGCCTCCTGCAGCAGCACACAGGGCCTCCTGCAGCAGCACTCCTGCAGCAGCACGCAGGGCCTCCTGCAGCAGCACACAGGGCCTCCTGCAGCAGCACCCCCTGCCCGAAAATCTGCCCCCCTGCGACGGCGGCCCCCTGCGACGGCGGCACCCCCTGCCCGAAAGTCTGCCCAGTTGTGGCCCCTGCCGGGCACCCGCGGCAGGTCCCGGTGGCGGCCGCCGGCGGT
>JALVDI010000006.1 GCA_027009115.1 Polyangiaceae bacterium
GCCGGAGACACCCCCGGACGCGACGGAGGGCGCTGCGACGGAGGGCGGCGCGACGGAGGGCGGCGCGACGGAGGGCGGCGCGACGGAGGGCGCTGCGACGGAGGGTGGCGCCACGGAGGGCGGCGCGACGGAGGGCGGCGCGACGGAGGGCGCTGCGACGGAGGGCGCCGCGACGCCCACCACCCTGGTGGAGGCAGGGCCTTCGCGCCCGATGAAGTCGCTGCTGTCCATCGAGACGGTCCCCGCCGATGCCCGGATCACGCTGCGGGCCGATGGCCAGGTCGTCGGGCAGGGGCGCTCGCCCTTCACGCAGACCCTCGACGAGGGCACCTACAACATCACCGTCGAGCACCCGGACTACCGTACCGTCACGCACGACATCCGCGTGCGCCCGGGCAAGGTCTACGTCGCGCTCCTCGAGCTCAGCCAGGGGGAGTTCCTCGGGTATCTGCGGGTCGTCAGCGAACCTCCCGGCGCGAGCGTCTACCTCGACGACCGGGAGCAGGGGGCAGTGGGCCGGACGCCCTACCTCAGCCCCATTCCGACCGGGGAGCACCGCCTGTGGATCGAGCGGCCCGGCTATCAGACCGTCGAGCGGGCCGTCGAGGTCTCCATCGGGGAGGAGGTCGCCGTGGAGGTGGCCCTCGAACGAGTGACCTATGGGCGGCTGCGGGTGGTCGCCAACACGCCCGGCGCGAAGGTGCTCGTGGACGGGCGCGAGGTGGGCAACGTGCCCTACGAGGGCGAGTTCCCCGCCGGTGTGCATCGGGTCACGGTGCGGCACGAGGGCATGAAGGACTGGGTCGAAGAGGTCGAGCTCCAGCGCGGGCAGCTCACGCCGCTGCGGGTGCGTCTCCGCCCGGCCGTCGGCCGCGGCAACGCTTGGGCGCTGCTGACCATGAGCGTCATCGTCGCCGGCGGCGGTCTGGCCTTGGCGTTGCTCGGCGACGACCTCCGCACCGAGCTCCGGCGCGATCAGTCGGCGGGGATCCTCGCGTCCGACGACGACCGCTTCTTGCGAGGCAAGCTGATGACCGGTGGCGCCAACGCGGCCTTCGGCCTCGCGGGCCTGCTGGGGCTTCTGTCGATCTACTACTTCGTGCGCGATCCTCTCCCCGACTCCGAGGGCACCGTCCTCGAGCCGCGCGATTGGACCTTGATCCCGGTCCTCGATCCCGTGCACGGGGCGGGCGGAGCCGACTTCCGGTGGAGCTTCTGATGCGGCTGGCGAGCGTCGTTCTGGTCCCTTTGCTGTTGCTCTCGTGCAAGCTCGACGTCTTCGACGAGCTGGAGGCTTCCGCGCCCATCGTCTCCCTGGCGCCGCCCGGCGATTATCCTCGCGGGACCCTCGGGCGTGTGATGGACGCCTACGTTGGGGAGAACGCTTTCGGAGAACCCATCGCGCGGGTCGTTGCGGCGGGTGGACCCGGGACGCCCCTGGTGGTCTTCGATGTCTGGGAGCACGACCGCCTCGGTGAGCTGCACGCCCTCGACACCCGCTGCAACGATCCAGGAGCGCCGGATAGCTGCGAGGCGGGCATTGGCGGCGACGTCGTGGGACTGGCGTCGTGGATGGGCATGAAGGACTGCTTGCTGACCAGCGCCGTGCCTCTGCCTGGGGGCGTTCCAAGCACCGGAGAGGGCACCGTGCGGGTGGTCTGCGAGCGTTCGCCGACGAGCATCGCTCGCATGGCTGTCCCGGCGGTACAGCTCGGGCGCAGCCTCGCGGCACTCCCGGAGGGACACCCGGCGGGGGTTGCCTTGATCGGCGCGCCCGGTGCGGACGGAGGCCGCGGCACGCTCTACCGGCTGGAGGACGGCGGGCTGGAGCCGGTCCCACTGCCGATGCCCACCGATCTGACGCTCGCGGCCGACGCGAGCCTGGGCGATGCGCTGGCGACCATGGGTGTGGGGACCTCGGTCACCGGGCTTGACGAGCCGGTCCTCGTGGCGGTCGGTGCGACGGGGATGCGGCGCGTCTTCGTGTTCGAGGTTGGCTCTGCGGGGGGCGCCCTCGAGTCGCGCACCGTGGGCTGCATCGACGAGGTGCAGCCGCGGCGTCCGGCCGATGAAGCCGGCGGGGGCCTCACCGTGGGGGACATCGGCCAAGGCCCGACGGTCTTCGTGGGTCTCAGCGACGACCTCTCCGGTGAGCCGCTCGCCGGCAGTGTGCGCGCGGTGCGGGTCGCCGACCTCGTGGCGACTCCCGGTTGCGTCGATCCCTCTTCCACCGACGACGCGAGCTTCGAGACGATCGACTGCGCCGGCGTACCGGACCTGGAGTGCAAGGCCTTTGGGCGGGGCGTCGCCGTCGGCGACGTGAACGGGGACGGCTTCGGCGACCTCGTCGTCGGGGCGCCGCTCAGCCTCAGCCCGAACGAGGCGACGGGCGCGGTGGTCGTGTTCCCGGGCTCTGCGACGGGGTTGGGGTCGGGTCGGGCGATCGTGCCGACGTCCGTTGGGGACGGTGCCCGCTTTGGGCAGCGGGTGACGATGGCCCGCACAGCCCTCGGCACCGCTCAGGAGCGGGCCGAGCCCGTCGTTGCGGCCCCTGCCGAGACGCGGCTGTACATCCTCTTCTGTACCGGTCTGGACGGCGACCGTGCCGATGCCTTGGGGGATCTCGGCGATCGTTGCTTGCCCCAGCAGCCGTAGGC
Organism: Polyangiaceae bacterium; assembly: GCA_027009115.1. Taxonomy (GTDB): domain Bacteria; phylum Myxococcota_A; class Polyangia; order Polyangiales; family Houyiibacteriaceae; genus JALVDI01. The sequence goes on from JALVDI010000006.1 coordinate 2,658, forward strand.
GACCGTGCGCAAGCGGATCCTGGTCGCCGACGACGAGCGCAACTTGCGAAAGGTGCTGGGCGCCCAGCTCCGACGCGACGGCTACGACGTGCAGCTCGTCGCCGACGGAGACGAAGCGCTCGCGGCTCTCGCCGAGCACCCCGCGGACGTACTGATCACCGATCTGCGCATGCCGAAGATGGACGGCATGGATCTGCTACGGCGCGTCGTCGCGAAGTACCCCGGCTTGCCGGTCATCATCATCACCGCCCACGGCACCGTGGACACGGCCGTGGAGGCGCTCAAAACCGGGGCCTTCGACTACGTGACCAAGCCCTTCGACCGCGACGAGTTGCGCAACGTCGTCGAGAAGGCTGCGCGCACCCGCGATCTCACCGGCGGCGGGCTCTTGGCGTCCTCTGCGCAGCCCGGACGTTACCGGATCATCGGTCAGTCGCGTCCGATGATGGAGGTCTACGACGTCATCGAGCGGGTCGCCGACACGCCGAGCACGGTCTTGATCACCGGGGAGAGCGGCACCGGCAAGGAGTTGATCGCCCGCGCGTTGCACGATCAGAGCAGCCGCTGCGACAAGCCCTTCATCGCCGTCCACTGCGCGGCGATTCCGGGCGAGCTCATCGAGAGCGAGCTCTTTGGGTACGAGAAGGGCGCCTTCACCGGCGCCGTCACGAGCAAGCCGGGGCGCTTCGAGCTCGCCGACGGCGGTACCCTCTTTCTCGACGAAATCGGCGAGATCCCCCTCAACATGCAGGTCAAGCTGCTGCGCGCCATCCAGGAGCAGAGCTTCGAGCGCGTCGGCGGGGTCCGCACCCTCGCGGTGAATGTGCGCCTCGTGGCGGCGACCAATCGAGACCTCAAAGAAGAGATCGCCAAGGGCACCTTCCGTGAGGACCTTTACTACCGGCTGAACGTCGTCCAGCTGCACTTGCCTCCTCTGCGGGAACGCGCCAGTGACGTGCCGCTCTTGCTCTCGCACTTCCTCGATCGCTTCAACGCGAAGCTGAAGCGTTCCATCGAGGGCTTCGACGAGGAGGCGATGCGGTTGTTGATGGCCTATCCGTGGCCCGGCAACATCCGCGAGCTCGAGAACGTCGTCGAACGGTGCATGTTGTTTTGCGACGGCGGGCAGGTGGGGGCCGCTCACCTTCCGCCGGAGGTGCGCGGAAACCGGGCCGCGACGCTGGGGGGCGAGGTCGCGGTCCCCATGGAGGTCGCGGTCCGTTCGGCGGAAGAGGGCGCGGGCTTGAAGGACGTGGTCAAGGAGGCGACGGCCAAGCTAGAGCGAGAGCTCATCGTCCGCGCTCTCGCGCAGACCGAGGGCAACGTCACCCATGCGGCGCGGCTGCTCAAGATCTCGCGCAAGAGCCTTCAGACCAAGATGAAGGAGCTCGGGCTCCGGGACGAGGACTGAGGTCCGAGCGGACCTCGACGGAACGCCGGACCTCGGGCACGATGGGGCGATGGCGCGCTTCGCTTGGGTGATGCTCGTCGCTCTGCTCGGTTGCGGCGGCGACTCCTCGCACGACGACGGGGGGCTCGACGCGGGCTTCGACGGCGGCCTCGTTGCCGACGGAGGCTCAGACGCGGGATCGGACGCGGCTTTCGACGCGCGGGTGGACGGGGCACCGGACGGGGGCTTCGACGCGGCCCTGGACGCAGCTTTCGATGCGGGCCTCGACGGGGCTGCGGCGCCGGGCTTTGGGGCGATCGCGGGGCCGTGCCCGAGGATCACCGGCGAGCTCTCCACGTCGACGGCTTCGTTGTTCTCGACCCGCCTCGACTTCGGCGACGATCCCTTCGACGTCCCGGAAGACGTCTCGCGCCTCACCCCCGGTGGGCAGGAGATCTGGATGGAGGGCACCCTGGGCGGGAGCAGCGGCGAGAGCGAGGTGTTCGCCTTCGAGGTGCTGGCGCGCTGCGATGGGGCGGCCTTGCTCAAGAGCGAGAGCGAGATCCGCTATGTCGTCGAGGGTGCCAAGACGGACATCCTCGTCGACTTCGGGGGCACGCCCATCGGCGTGAGCGTCACGCGGGCGTTCGTCTTTCCTCCGAGCGAGCCCTACACCGTGGCGCTCGCTCAGGATCTGCTGATGCGCAAGCTGAGCGACATCCTCGAGAGCAGCGCGAACGTCGCGCCCGAGGATCGCTGGCGCAAGCAGATCCTCGTGGTGATGGCCTACGCGGACATGCACGCCGAGTCGATCATGAGCGCCTGGGCGGCGCTCGATCCTTCCATCACGGCGGACACGATCGTCTACGTCGTGGTCACCGACGGAATGGACGAGCCGCTGTACTGAGCGGCTGCCGGGACGGGAGGACCTCGAAGATGCGAACCCCCAGGCCTGTCGAATCAGGAGGCGCGGTCCCGCGGGTGCGAAGGCTTGGGCTGCGGCGGGAGTCGTCGATCGTCTTGGCGGTGATGGCGGCGTTCCTGGGGTGCGAGCGCACCACGACTCCCGTGGATGCAGCGGTGGACGCTTCGGGCCCTGTGGACGGCGGCGAGCTCGGCGGCGCCGTCTGGGAGCGAACGAACCCAGGCGGCGGCGGAGCTTTCCAGGCCGTCGGAGTGGGCCCGACGGGCCTGCTGGTCGTGGGCAGCGATCTGTCGGGGGCCTATCTTTCCCGAGACGACGGCGCGAGCTGGACTCCCATCGGTGCGAGCCAGGGTGTCTTCAGCACGCACGTGGACGCGGTCGGGTTCGATCCATCCGATCCGGAGATCCTTTACCTTGGTACCGACGAAGGTCTCTTTCGCAGCAGCGACGGTGGGGCACGTTTCGACCACGTGCTGATGGGCGGATACATTACGGATGTCCGTTTCGCTCCCAGTGATCCCACCATCGGGTACCTGGCCTGGCATCCCGCGTACGACGAGGCCGCCGGTAGGGTGTTTCGCACGGACGATCGGGGTCTGTCCTGGCGTCCCGTAGACGGGGAACTGCCGTCGGGCGTACGTGTGGTGCAGCTCTTCGTGGACCCGACCCGGCCCGATGCCGTCTACGTCCTCACCGGAGAGGACCGGTTCGCCTGCGGCCCGGCGGCGCTCTTGATGAGCCGGGATGGAGGGGGCCGTTGGGTGAGGGTCGCCCCGGAGCTGGGCCAGGTGCTCGATTTCGCGTTCGATCCCAGCGACTCGGAGAGTTTTCTGCTGAGCACCTACGGCGACGTCTGGGACGAGGGCTACGACTGCGTGAGCGACGACCCGAGGGGCGGCCGCCTCTATCGCGTTGCTCCCGCAGGCGATGGTTTTGAGGCTCGGCCCATGGGAGGCGCGCTCGGATCTCGGAATCTGCTGCTCTGGCCCGCGGGCGCATGCCTACGAACGATCGACATCGACGAAGCGGCTGCGTTCGAGAGCTGCGACGCAGGCAGCACATGGGTTTCGCTTGGGCGCCGGGAAGATTGGAGTCCAGCTTGGTCCGCGTCCTCACACACCTACGGCACGAGCTACGGCGGAGACGCCAAGACCATTGTGGCCGA
>JALVDI010000007.1 GCA_027009115.1 Polyangiaceae bacterium
GCGGGCTGCGTCGCCGCGGGCTGCGTCGCCGAGGGCTGCGTCGCCGACGGACTGGCCGTCGGTCCGCAGGCGATCAGCCAGAGCGTCCCACCGAGTCCGAGGCAGCAGCGTAGCATGGGGCGCATTCTACGGGCCTCGCCCTCGGCGGGCGACGGGGTTTCGCCTGACACTCCCGCGGCAGGTCGTTGGGGTGATGGCTGGCAAGGCTCGCCTGCGCACGCTCTGCGGCCATTGTCTCACCTCGACGATACGGGGTTTTCCCTCGGCTCGTCGCGGCCTCGGTCGCAGGCAGTCCGCGGATCGACGGGCGATCGAGGTTGAGATGTGCTCCTAGAAGTCGTCTGCGAAGGGATCGTCGACTTCGGCGAGGGGGAACTCGTCCGCCGCGGACCGGCGCCGTGGCTTGGCGCGCGCGGCCCGCGGACGAGCTCTGGGGCGCTGGGAGGCTTCGCTGCCCATCGCCATCCTTCCGTGCGCCGAGTGCTCCTCGAAGGCCTCGGCGGGCTCGGCGCGTTCGGTGCCCCCGCCGGAGTTGGAGCCCAGCCCCGGCGCTCGCTCGCCGAAGGACGTGCCGAGCGCGGGTTGGGAGGTCGGTGAGCCACGGGTCGGGGTTTCGTCTGCGAGCGCGCCGGGCTGTTCGTTGGGGGGCTCCCCATGGCTCGCGGGCGCGGTCCGTGTTTCCGGCGCTCCGGCGGGGGGCGGCGCTCCAACGAGGGGCGCTCCAACCGTCGGTCGCTCCGGGGGGACGGCCGAGAGGAAGAGTCTCGCCCCGAAGAGGGCAGCAAGGGCCGCGGCACCGAGGGCGGCGGCCAGAAGCGCGACCCGACGGGGCGGCGGTTCAGGATGCGCTGCGGCGGTTTCAGCCGGAGTCGGCGCGTCCGGCGCATGCGGCGGGGACAGCGCGTCCGGCGCATGCGGCGGGGACAGCGCGGGCGGCTCGGAGAGAGCCGGCGGCGGCGCGATACGTGAAGGAGGGCCGGGCACGACGACCGGGACGGTCAATTCCTCCAGGGCCCGGATGGGCTCCCTCGACATCTCGGCGGTGTCGAGGGGGGCGCCCAGCGGCACCATCAGCCGGCGCGCACGGTCTTCGAGCTCCGGGCCCATCGTCGCCATCAAGAGCGCAGCGAGGCGGCTAGGCTCGAGCTGAGCTGCGTCGGGGAGGGCGTCGAGCAACGCGCGGCGCAGCTGGCGTCCCGTCGCGGGGCGCTCGGCGGGATCCGTCGCGAGGGTCCGCATCACCAGCGCGTCGAGGGCCGCAGGGATCTGGGCGTGGCGGCTCGGGGGATCGAAGTGGCCTGCTCGCACCCGCCGGATCACGTCCTCGGGCGCTTCGTCGGTGACGAGCCTTCGACCGGTCAGCATCTCCCAGAGCACCACACCCAGCGCGTAGAGGTCGGCGCGTCGGTCCACCGTGCCCACCATCTGTTCCGGCGCCATGTAGCGGAGCTTGCCTTTGATCACCTGGCCCTCGGTGCGGTGCAGCCGGGCGTCGGCCTTTGCAATGCCGAAGTCGATCAGCTTCGGGGTGCCGCCCACGGACAGCAGGATGTTCTGCGGCGACACGTCCCGATGCACGAGGTTCAGCGGCTGGCCATCCGCGTCCGAGGCTTCATGAGCGGCGTGCAGCCCGTCGGCGATCGGGGCCGCGATCGCCACCGCCGCCACCGGCGCCAAACGCCGCGAGAGCTCGCTCAGGCGCCGGAGGAGCGCGATGAGCGGCACGCCATGGACATACTCCATGACGAGGTAGAGGCGGCCGTCGGCTTCGCCGAAGTCCTCGACGACCACCACGTTCGTGTGCTGGATGCGCGCGGAAAGGCGGGCTTCGTCCGCGAACATCGCCCGCAGCTCGGGCTGGGATGCGAGCTCCTTTCGCACCTGCTTGATCACCACAGGCCGAGAGAAGCCGCCGGGACCTTCCTTGGCGGCCAGGTACACGTCCGCCATGCCGCCCGACCCGAGCTTGGCGATCACCGTGAAGGGACCGATGCGCTTGCTTCTCATGGCGGGCCCGATCCTTGCCGCGGGTCGACCTCGGTGGGCCTGCCCGGTCGAACATCGGCTTCCACGGTCCAGCGCTGGTCCTCCGCGTCCACCAGGACGATCTTGGCCCGACCCGGCATCACCCGCGCGGAGGCGCGACGGCGACCGACGCGGACCTGGACCCCGTTGACGTACACCCGGTCGCCGCGGCGGGTTCGGACCCGCAATCGGCCCGGTTCGCGCAGGCGCCCAAGGGCTGCCTCGACCTCGCGGCGCCGCGCCTCGGGGAGGTTCGGGTGGCGGGTCAGGAGCTCCCGGTAGAGACGCCGCGCCTCCTCGTACTGGCCCTGGCGGGCGCGGATGCCGGCGAGGTTGAACAGGGTCGTTCCGTCCGGGACGCAGGCATAGGACTCGGTCATGCCGGCGGCGGCGGCTTCGAGGTCGCCTTCCCTCAGGGCCTGCCGCGCCTCCTCGTAGCGGGCTCGCGCCGAGGCGCGCAAGTCGGAGGTCTCGGCGCATTCGGTGTTGAGGAAGTCGACGCGGACTCGGCGCTCGTTCTGGACTGTGGCTTCCGGCGGAGGCGGGGGCTCTTCGGGCGGAGGCGAGGGAGCGGCGGTCTCGGGAGGCGGCGCCGGCGGCGCCGAGGCGCTGGCGAGGAGCCTCTGGATCGTCTCGTGGGCTTGGGCGGAAGGTCCCACGTAGGCCGCCAGGGCGAGCTCGGTCCCAGGGGTCGAGGAGACCTGGAAGGGAAGCGACGCGGCTTGCTCGACGCAGCTCTCCAGCCAGCCGACGTTTCCCTGCGCTGGACCGGCCCGTCGGGCGAGCGTCACGGTGACGCGTCGATGCTCGGGGGCGATGGCGAGGACGGCGGCGCACTGGTGCGCAGGCACCTCGACGACGAGGCTGAGGCCGTGCGGTGGGACCGGGGCCTGCATCCAGTCGTCGACCCGTTCGTATCCCGCTTCGGCGAGCGCCGCATCGATGGGGCGGAGGCGCCCGGTCGGGGGAAGCTCTCGAGGAGGCACCGGACGAGAGCCTGCGCACGCCGTGAGGGTCCAGAGCAGCGCCGCGTGGAGCGATCGCTCGAAGAACGTCATCTCGGAGCTCAACCTATCACGGGCGCGGGCCGCTGGATGGTCCGTGCTAACGCTTTCCGGTGCCAATCTCCTCGCCCCACCCGGCCGACGGGCTGCTAGGCTAGTGCGCGCATGAACCGCACGACCATGCTGGCGGCGCTGGCCGTCGTTGGACTTGGAGCTCTCCTTTACTCCCTCCACCTGGAGCACTTCCAGCGCAAGGTGACCGGCGGTCAGACCCTCGGGGTGCTCGTGCTTCTACGCGACCTCGACCCGGGGGACCCGATCACCGCCGAGGTGCTCGGTAGGCGCGAGGTGCCGGCGCACTTTGTCGAGGAGCGCCATGTCCGCGTGGGCGACTTGCCCCAACTCGAAGGGGTCGCGACGCGCCGTGCGTTGGGTCTCGGCAACTGGCTCACCTGGGACGACGTCGACTCCGACGCCCGGGACCGCGCGCAGCTCTCCGAGGCCGTCCCGGAGGGGATGCGCGCGTTCACGGTGCTCATGGACAGCGAGCACTTTGGTCAGATGGTCGCCGCGGGCGATCGGGTGGACGTGCTGTTCACCGGGGAGATCCCCGAAGACCCCAACCACCCGCGGCCATTGCACGAGCGGCGGCGGCCGCCGCGGGTGACTGCGTTGCTCCTGCAGAACGTCAAGGTGATGGCCATCGGGACTCGCCGGGTCGAGGTGGGCGAAGAGGAGGAGGCGTCCTCCGAGGAGCTCGATCCGCAGGACGAGGCCGAGGAGCGGAGGAGGCGGGTTCGGAACGCCAAGTTCATCACGCTGGGAGTGTCGCTGACTGAAGCGGTCTACCTTCGACACGCCATCAAGTACGCGATCAACATCTCCCTCGTCGTGCGCAACCCGGAGGACGCGACCATCGTGACCGAGATCCCCGTCACGACCGATCTCGACTTGATCGAAGCCGAGGTCCGCGAGCGCGTGCAGCGTGAGCGAACCCTGCCGCCCCTCGAACGCATCGACTGACGCCCGCAGCTTCGACAGGGCTCCCCGTGTCGGCGGCTGGAGCGATCAGGCTCCGGCGTGGACCGGCGGCCGGCGGTCCTTCCAAGGTCGCGCCTGTTCGAGCTGCGCAGCGAGGCGCAGGAGCCTCCCGTCCTCTCCGAAGCGGCCGGTGAACTGGGTCCCGATGGGGAGCCCCTCGTCGTTCCAGACGAGAGGGACGTTCATGCTCGGCTGGCCCGTGAAGTTCGCGACCGGCGTGAACGGGATGAAGTGGAAGACGCGCTCGAGGGTCTTTTCGAGGAGGCCGGGGAGGCGCAAGGGCGTGCGGAGGTTGCTCCGAGCGACGAGCTCTTGGACCTTCGCTTCAAGCCCCTTGGGCTGGAGCGCGCCATGCTCCGGCGGGGGTTGACCGAGGGTGGGCGTGAGGATGACGTCGTAGTCGCCGAGGCGGTGAACCAGCCGCCGCGTCTCCGCTTGCAGCGCACGGAGCGCTTCGACGAGCTCCGCACCGCTGAAGAGGTGGCCGAGCTGCGCCGAAAGCCAGGTCGCTGTTTCGAAGTCGCGGGGAGTGGCGGGCCGGCCAAGCCGCGCCTCGGCTTCGGCGATCTCCGCGGCCGTGTTCGCCGCGACGACGGTGAAGAAGTGCCGCGCGAGCTCCATCGGCTCGTAGCCCGGGCGTACTTCCTCGACGTCGTGCCCGAGGTCCTCGAGGAGCTTGGCGACCTCGTGGACCGCGGCGACGCAGTCCCCGTGGACCTGGGAAGGCATGGCGGGCTCGGTGCTGAAGCCGACTCGAAGCCTCCCGGGGTCGGCGCCCGCCTCTTCGAGGAAGGGGCGGCTTTGGTGCGGCGGGTAATAGGGCGCGAAGGGCTCCGGACCGGTCGTGGCGTCCAGCGCGGCGGCGCTGTCGCGTACCGAGCGGCTCAGGACGTGCTCGATGGCGAAGCCGTTCCAGTGCTCGCTCGCGTCGGGCCCCGTGGGCGTCCGGCCGCGCGTCGGCTTCAAGCCGAAGACCCCGCAGCAGGCCGCCGGGATCCGGATCGACCCGCCTCCGTCGCCGCCGTGGGCCATGGGCACGATGCCCGCCGCCACCGAGGCGCCGGCGCCCCCGCTCGATCCGCCGCTCGTGCGGCCGGGCTTCCACGGGGTGCTCGTCGGGCCCCACAGCTCGGGTTCGGTGACGGGCATCAGGCCTAGCTCAGGGGTGTTGGTCTTGCCGACCGTGATGAGGCCGCTGGCCCGGTAGCGGCGCGCGAGCTCGCTTTCGGTGCGGGGGATCCAGCCGACGTAGAACCGCGAGCCCGCGACGGTGGGCACGCCCTCGAGGGTCTGCAAGAGGTCCTTGAGCAAGAAGGGCACGCCACGAAAGGGACCACCGGCCGGTCGCTCGGCGGCGGCGCGGGCTCGCTCGTAGAGGCGATGGATCACCGCGTTGAGCTTGGGGTTCACCTTCTCGATGCGCGCGATGCAGGTCTCCACGAGCTCGCCGGCGGTGACCTCGCCGTCGGTCACGAGCTGCGCCAGGCCGAGGGCGTCGTAGTCGTCGTATTCGGTGAACATCGACACGAGGCTAGCTCCCTCGGCGGACCGTGCACAATTGGTAGGCCACCGAGGGTGGCGTCGCGCGGTCCGGCACGCCCGGCACAGGACGAGGACTGCAGAGGCCAACTCCGAAGTCGAGGACGTCACCCCGGGCGCGCGGGACCCGGCTTCGTTCCGCGAACGCGCGCGTCCTCGGCCAGCCTCACCCCGGGCGCGGCTGCGTTCCGCAAGCGAGCGCGTCCTCGGCCAGCCTCACCCCGGGCGCGCGGGACTCGGCGCCGTCTCGAGACGGTCCGGCCTCCCTCGCCCCGAGCACGCGCGGAACCGGGCGCGCTCAAGACGCCGGGCCCCGTGGCGGACTGCTACCCTGGCTGCATGGACCTCGGGCGCTTCCTCGAACGCTGCGAACGCCTCCAATGGGATCCCGACGACCTCGACTGGAGCCGGACACCGCGCCCCCTGTCCCGCGCCGACGAGATCGCGGTCGTTCAGTACTTCACCAACATGGCCGGCATCGAGCGGTTGGCCAAAGCCCTCTTCGCCTTCCAGCGAGAGATGACCGAC
>JALVDI010000008.1 GCA_027009115.1 Polyangiaceae bacterium
CTCCGCCCACCAGGGGCGCTCGCTCTCCTCCACGTCACGCAGGAAGAGCGCCACCGCGAGACCGAAGGCCACGACGGGGACGAAGGTCGTCGCGCCGTAGCGGGCGGTGTAGAGCGTCAGTGCGCCATAGCCAAAGGCGATCCACAGGACGAGGGCCAGCCGCAGGTTCGCGAGGGCTTCCCGAGCGGTCCGGGCATGGTTCACGGGCTCCTCGCTCTTGTTGCTCTTTTCCGCGTCCTCCAGAGGTTCGTCGCTCGGCGCGAGCATGCGCACCAGCGCCAGCAGACCGAGCGCGCTCCACGGGGCGAGGCTGTGGAAGATCCGCTCGATGGCCGCGTCGAAGGTTGGCGGCTGCCCACCGGTGGGCGCGCCGCCGAGCCAGGGGCTGTAGCCGTCGGCGTCCGCGACGACCGCCCGCGCCACCCCGACGAGCACCACGGCGGCGGCGCCCAAGACCACCCCGGCTCCGATACGACGCGCTCGGTCATGCGGGAGCTCGCCCCGCAGCGCGGTCACCAAGGCTACCGCGGTGAGGGGCGGCAGCACCCCCGTGAGGGCGCCGCTGGCGAGGGTCGCGAAGGCGGCGGCGGCGGCGAGTCCCACCGACCAGCCCAGGGCGTGCCTCAGGCGTCGCCGCGGGTCCTCGGCGCGGCTCGGAAGCCAGGCCGCGCTCGCGGCGGTGAGCCCCACCAGGCCCGAGGCTCCAAAGGCGAGGGCTTCGCCGAGCATCTGCCGCGAGTTGAACAGGAAGAGCGGCGTGGTGCCGGTGATGAGCGTGGCGTAGACCGCCGTCCGCAGTCCACCGAAGCGCCAGCCCAGCAGCCATGCGCTCAGCAGCGTGAGCAGGCCGCCGAAGGCGACCGGGAGCCGGCCGGACCACTCGTGCACACCCAAGGCGGAGAAGCTCAGGGAGATCAGCCATGAGGTCAGCGGGGCCCGGCGGTGCTCGACGGCGTCGCCCTCGAGGAGGTCCCGCGCCACGTCCGCGGCGTTCAGCTCCCAGGGATCCCAGATGCCAAAGGCGTTGATCCGGACGAAGAGGAGGATCGCGAGGACCAAGAAGGTCCCGGTGGTCCAGATCGTGGCCTGGCGACGGTCGAATTCCATCAAGCGTTTCCTGATCGATCCCGTCCATCGAGCGGGACCGGCGGAGCCTAGACGTCGGCGGCGCTCGGCTCAACCGGACGATGGCGCCGCCGAGGTCCGTTTTGCGCCCGTGTCGTGTCGCTGATACGACTTCGCCTGTGACGGAGCCACGGGACCCGCTCTCCCGGCCTTTGCCCACCGTGGAGATGCCGCTGCTGCGGGGGCAGGTGCGCGCCGCGCGAGCACGGCGGGCGGCGCTGCTGGCTACCGCGGGGTTGGGGCTCGCCGGCGGCGTTGTGCTCGCGCTCGTCGGCGGTGGCGAGGGGGATGCCGGACCGGAGGGGCCCGAGCTGGAGTCCGCCGCGCCGGAGGCCGCGGCCGCGGCGCCGAGGGAGGCACCCGAGATGTTCGTCGCGACCGAGCCGGAGGCCCCGGAGGTTCCGGAAGTTCCGGAGGTCCCGGCGCCCGCTCCGACGATCGAGGACGAGTCGGGGGCACGGCGCTTCGAGACGACCTTCGGGCAGGCGCGAGGGTTCCGGCCCGCGCTCCTCGCCGCGGGGCTGAGCGACGACGAGTCCGCCGCCCTCGAGGTCGCCCTCGCCGAGACCCTCGACTTTCGGCGCTGCCGCCCGGAGCAGCGGATCGTTTACGAGCGCGCGCCTGACGGGCGCTTGCTCCTCTTCGAGTACCACGACCAGCCCACCTCTTTCGTTCGGGCGGTTTGGGGCGACGACGGCCAGCTTCGAGCCGAGCGGGTCGAGCGGGAGCTCGAGGTGCGACGGATCGCGCGCGGGGGGACGGTGCGCACATCCCTCGGCGACGCCATCGAGGCGGCAGGCCTTGGGCGGGGTGTCGTCGGCGTGTTCATCGAGGTCTTCGATGGGAAGGTGAACTTCTCGACGCAGGCGCGCGCGGGCGATCGTTTCCGTGTGGTCGTCGACGAGGAGCGTCTCGAGGGGCGCTTCTTGCGGTGGGGTCAGGTCCGCGCCATCGAGTACGTCGGCGCGCGGGCGGGTCGGCTCAGGGCGTTTTACTTCGAGGAGCGTCCTGGGCGCGGGGACTGGTTCGACGAGGACGGCCGCCAGCTCCGGGGGAGCTGGCTGCGCATCCCGTGTCGTTACGACCGTATCTCCTCGCCCTACAATCCTCGCCGGATGCACCCGATCCTTCGCCGCATCGTCCCCCACAACGGGGTCGACTTCGCCGCTTCGACGGGCACACCGGTATGGGCGGCGGCCGACGGGGTGGTGAGCTGGGCCGGCCCCAAGGGGCCGAACGGCAACCTCGTGTCCATCCGGCACGAAGGCGGCTGGGAGTCGCACTACGCGCACCTTCACCGGATTCAGCGCGGGATCCGCCGGGGGGTGCGGGTCGAGCAGCGCCAGCTCATCGGGTCCGTCGGCTCGACGGGCCGTTCCACAGGCCCGCACTTGCACTTCGGGCTCAAGCACAACGGTCGGTTCACCGATCCGATGGCGGTGCTCAACGGGCCCGGACGGCTCTTGCCGCCGGGTCCGCGGGGGCGCTTCCGGCGCGAGCGCCGGCGCCTCGAAGCAGCGCTCGCGGAGGTGTCCTTGGGGGCGGCGCCCACGCCGGAACCCGACGAGCCACAGGCCGACGAGGGGCTTGACTGAGATGCGCTCTCAGGCGTCGTAGAGGCCCAGTGCCCAGCGCAGAGTGTCCCGCGAGATGTTCTGTCCGGTGTGCAGCAGCACGACGCGCTTGCCCCGGAGCCGGTCCTTGAGTTTCTCGGCGGCGGCATAGGCGGCGGCCGCCGCTCCCTCGGCGACGTTGTGGGTCGTCTCGAGGGCCACTCGCACGGCTCTGCGCATTTCGTCTTCGGAGACCTCGACGATTTCGTCGATCTGGTCGCGTACGATCGCGAAGGGCACCTCGAAGGTGCGCTTGGTGGCCAACCCGTCGGCGAAGGTGTCGGCGTTCTCCAGGGTCTCTCGTTTGCCCGAGCGCAGGCTTCGGGCGAGGGCGTTGGCCCGCTCCGCCTGCACGGCGATGATCTCCACGTTCGGCCGCAGGGTGCGCAGCGCGACCGTCGTCCCCGCCAGGTTGCTGCCTCCGCCCACCGGGACCACGACGGCGTCCACGTCGGGGAGATCTTCGGCGATCTCCATCGCGTGGGTCCCGACGCCGGCGATGAGCAGCGGGTCGTTGGCGACGTGCACGAAGCGCAGCCCTTCGTTGGACGCGTGCGCTTCCGCCTCGGCGAAGGCCTCGTCGAAGTCGTCGCCGTACTCGTGCAGCTCCGCGCCCATCGCTTCCATGTTCGCGTTCGTCTCGGGGTTGTTGCGCTTGGGCACGTAGATCACCGCTCGGGACCCGAACGCGCGCGCGGCCCAGGCCATCGACAGCCCGTGGGCGCTGCGGGTCGCGGTCACGATGCCCCGCCGCCGTTCGCGCTCGCTCAGGTTCGCAAAGAGGCTGACCCCTCCGCGCACCTTGAACGCCCCGATGGGCAGGTGGTTTTCGTGCTTGACGTAGGCGTCGAAGCCGAGCCGGCGGCTGAGCAAGGGGTAGCGGTACAGCGGAGTCCGCCGAAGGTGGCGGTGGACCACCGGCCAGGCTCGGAGGATGTCTTGGAAGCAGACGGGAGTGTCGGACACGGAGGGGCTCCCTGGGCGCGCCTGCGCACGACCGCAGGGGCGGATGATGACCGACGGGCCTTCCCTTGTGAAGGGCGCTGAAGTGTTCCGGCGCCTTGACAGCCTGGAACCTCGGCGTTACACCCACGCTCCCTCAGGCACGTAGCTCAGTGGGAGAGCACTACCTTGACACGGTAGGGGTCGGCGGTTCAATCCCGCCCGTGCCTACCGCTTCCTCGCGGAAGCACCCACGTCGTCTCATGTCTTCGTTTCGCACGACCACCACGTTCACGGCGCCGACCTCGGCCGCGCAGTGATCGTCCACGTGCGCAGGAGCAACGACGATCCTTGGGGCCGAGCGACCGCCGACGCGGAGCGCGGCCAATCCCCATTCTGAGGTCACGGTGGAATCCGGCGAGACGCAGCACGACACAGCCCAGCCGAAGACGGGACGGCAGGTCCTCGAAGAGCGGGGCGAGAAGATCAAGAACCTGGTGGCCGTCGAGGTGGACGGGCAGGTTTACGACCTGCACACGCCGCTCCCCGCTGGGTTCGAGACACTGCGCCCCATCTACGCGCACCAACAAGAGGCGCTGCCGATCATCCGGCACAGCACCGCTCACGTGATGGCGGACGCCGTGCAGAGGCTCTTTCCTGGCACCAAGGTCGCGTTCGGTCCGGCGACGGATGCCGGCTTCTACTACGACTACGACCGGCCTGACGGAACCTTCAGCGACGACGATCTGCGCGCCATCGAGGAGAAGATGGCCGAGATCATCGCGCAGGACTCGCCCTTCCGCCGGGAGGTGATGAGCAAGGACGAGCTGCGTGCGCTGCTCCAGGAGCTCGACGAGCCCTACAAGCTCGAGCACCTCGAACGGCTCGATGGGGAGTTGACCGTCTACCGACACGGCGACTGGGTCGACCTCTGCGAAGGGCCCCATGTGCCGAGCACCGGCTTCCTCAAGGCGTTCAAGCTGACGCACGTGGCCGGCGCCTATTGGCGTGGCGACGAGCGAAACCCGATGCTCCAGCGCATCTACGGGACCGCCTTCGGCCAGCCGAAGCTGCTCAAGAAGCACCTCAAGCAGATCGAAGAGGCCAAGAAACGGGATCACCGCAAGCTCGGCAAGGAGCTCGATCTGATCGCCTTTCACCCCTTGGCGCCCGCCTCGCCCTTTTTCACCCCGCGCGGCGCTCGCGTCTACAACGGGCTCTGCGATTACGTTCGCGAGCTCTACGACGAGCAGGGCTACGAGGAGGTCATCACGCCGCAGGTTTTCGACAAGGAGCTCTTCGAGACTTCGGGTCACCTGCCGGCCTATTTCGAGAACATGTTCCTCGCCGGCTCCAAAGACGATCTCGAGCGCGCGGCCAAGGCGCTGGTCGAGCGCCCGCCCGCCGACGCCGAGGCCTGCGAGCACTCGCTCCAGGAGCATCTGCGTTACGGCATCAAGCCCATGAACTGTCCGAGTCACTGCCTCGTCTTCGGGATGAAGCGCCGAAGCTATCGCGAGCTCCCTTGGCGCGTCGCCGACTTCGGGCGTCTGCACCGCTACGAGCGCAGCGGGGTGGTCCAGGGGCTGACTCGGGTGCGCACCTTCGCCCAGGACGACGCCCATATCTTCTGCACGATGGAGCAGGTTCAGGACGAGATCGTGAAGTTCCTCGACCTCGTCCATCGCGTCTACGAAGACTTCGGCTTCACGGACGTACGCATCGTCGTCGCGACGCGTCCCGACGACCGACTCGGCGACGACGCGATCTGGGACCGCGCGGAGAAGGCGCTCGTCGACGGCGTCGAGGCCAAGGGCCTCCCCTACGAGATCGCCGAGGGGGAGGGGGCGTTCTACGGACCCAAGATCGAGTTTCACCTCAAGGACGCGCTCGGGCGGCCCTGGCAGCTCGGCACGATCCAGGCGGACTTCAATCTGCCCGAGCGCTTCGACCTGAGCTACATCGGGCCGGACAACGCGAGCCACCGACCGGTCATGTTGCACCGCGCCATCCTCGGAAGCGTCGAACGCTTCTTCGGGGTGCTCCTCGAGCACGTCGGCGGCAGTTTCCCGACCTGGCTGGCCCCCGAGCAGCTCGTCTTGGTGACGGTTGCCAGCGACTTCGACGACTACGCTCGCTCCGTCGAGGCCGAGCTGCGCGCCGAGGGGCTGCGGGTGCGCAGCGACCTGTCCAACGAGCGCCTCGGCGCCAAGATCCGCGCGGCGAGGCTGATGCGCGTGCCCTACATCGGCGTGATCGGCGCGAAAGAGCGCGAGAGCCATGGCCTGGCGCTCCGCTCCCGGGACGAAAACGCGGACCTCGGCCTGCAGACGGTCGAGGAGGTTGCCGCCCGCCTGCGGGTGGAGAGCCGGCCCCCCTCGTTTCGCTCATGAGGGACCGCCGACGAGCAGGGGCTGGGAGGGGGCGGACCGTCGAG
>JALVDI010000009.1 GCA_027009115.1 Polyangiaceae bacterium
GAGCGCGAAGATCCCGAGCACCAGCAGCGCGCCGAAGACGGTCGCCGTGTGCCCGGACGCGGGCTCCGGCTCCGAAGGTCTGGGTGGGGGTTTCGGCGGGGGTTTGGCCGCGGAAGCCGGCGGCGGCGCGGCGGGCTTCGGCGGGGGAGGCAGGACTTCGCCCCCGTACGTCTGCAGCGCGCCGCGGACGACCTCGTCGTCGAGGTCGAGGGCGAATCCTTCGGGCCCCACCATGTCCTCCAAGAGGTTCACGATGTTGCCGCTGAAGAAGCGGCTGGCCGTGTGAGCGACCCGGCTGGCCAGATCCGTGTAGCCCAGGACGTGGATCCCCTCGTGGACGTGGTGCTCGCCCGCCTTGGTGACCTCGCAGTTGCCGCCCTGCTCGGCCGCCATGTCGACGATCACCGAGCCGCGCTTCATGGACTCCACCATCGCGCGGGTGATGAGGGTCGGCGCGCGCTTGCCGGGGATCAGGGCTGTGGTGACGAGGATGTCCACCTCCTTGGCCTGTTCGGCGAAGAGCGCCATCTCGGCGTCGATGAACTCCTGGCTCATCGTCTTGGCGTAGCCGCCTTCGCCCTCGCCGCTCTCGTCGAAGTCGAGCATCAAGAAGGTCGCGCCGAGGGACTCCACCTGCTCCTTGGTCGCCGGGCGCACGTCGAAGGCCCGCACCTCGGCGCCGAGGGCGCGCGCCGTCGCGATGGCTTGCAGACCCGCGACGCCGGCGCCGATGACGAGCACCTTGGCCGGGGGGAGGGTGCCGGCGGCGGTGACCGAGGCGCCGAAGAAGCCCTCGTAGGTGACCGCCGCTTCGAGCACGGCTCGGTAGCCAGCGATGTTGGCCATCGACGAGAGCACGTCCATCTTCTGGGCGCGGCTGATCCTCGGAATGCGGTCGAGCGCCAGGGCGTCTACCTTGGCCTCGGCGAGGGCCCGCACGAGGGGCTCGTTCGTGAGCGGGGAGAGCAGCGAGACGAGCAGCGTGCCTGCCCGAAGGCGCTTGGCCTCGTTGGGCGTCGGCGGCCGCACCTTCACGACCACGTCGCACCGCCAGGGGGACTGCTCCTCCGGGGCCGAGGCGTCGACGACGGTCGCGCCCGCTTCCCGGTACTCGTCGTCGGGGAAGCCCGCCGGAAGCCCGGCGCCGCTCTCGACGCGGACCTCGAAGCCCTGGTCGATCAAGCGGCCCAGGTGCTCGGGGGTGAGGGCCACCCTGCGCTCGTCGACCGCGGATTCGGCGACGACGCCCAAGGTGGTCGGGCGACGGCGCTCTGCTTGGGGTACGCCAGCGGCGGAGCTCGGTTCGGTCACGGCGCGCGGATGGTAGGCTTCCCCGCTGGTTTCATCCAGCCTCCGTTGGGGACGGCGTGAGCGAACACGCAGCGCGCCGAGCGCGGTCTGCCGATGGCGTCGCAGGGCGAGGAGACCGCGAGTGCGAATGGCTGGGGCGCGAGGTCGCGGGTGAGCCTCCGCGGGATCGGCGAAGCGCGGCCTCACGAGGCCGCGCTCCTTTCCCATGCGTCGCTGGGCTCAGAGGGTGTCTGCGATCTCCGCCAGCCGGCTCATGGTCGCTCGCTGGTACTGCTTGTAGCTGGCGAACGCAATGGCCATGAGCAGCGGGACGACCGGATGCAGCAGCGCCGAGACACCGATGGCCGCCGATAGCAGAAAGAGGATCGTCACGAGATAGGCCCCCGATCCGAAAGAGATCCGATGGGTACGAGCGAGAAAGGCGGCCTGAACGAGGAACGAGGTCACGATCCCTGCGATGGGGCCGACCAGGAACCCGAAGTAGCCGAGGGCGAGGAGCGCGAGGCCTGCGGGGACGATGCCGACGAGGCCAACGAAGGGCAGCGCGAGCGCCGAAGCGACGACGCGCTCGGTAGACTGACGGGCGTGAGGGTAGCTCTTCTGGAGGGTGTCGCGGAGCACGAGCACGTTGACGACGATTTGGGCGACGAACTGAGCAAAGAGTAGGGCGGTGACCATGGGGGCTTTCCTCCGGGAAGGCGGTTTGGACCCCTTCTCGGAGCCTCGTCGCCCCCGTTGCGTGCAACTGACTGGAGCGTTTTCTCGGGCACGCCCACTGGGGGTGTGGACACGGTGCGAGGAGACCCCGAGCGTGGCTGCGCCCGCTCAGCGTGCGGTCGGAGCGGGCAGGGCGGCGGCCGAATCGCCCGGGTCGGCGGGCGTGGGCCGCGGGCCGCCGAGATCCCAGCAACGGTCACCGACGCGGAGCAGACAGGCGCCCGGCCCGACGAGGACCGCGGCGCTGGCTTCTTCGCGGAGCAGGGCGAGGGCGGCGAGTACCTTGGCGTCGAGGTCTCCGCGGCGCCGGGCCAGGACCGCCAGGGGCGCGCGCTCTGCCGGGCTCAGCGGTCCCCGCTGGGTGGGGATGCCCGCGACCAGACCGAGGACGAGGTCGATTCTCCGGTTGGGGGCCAGCGTCCCGAGCTGTCGTCGCACCGCCTCGATCTCCGGAGGCTCCGGGGCCAGCAGCAAGCGGTGGGCGTTGGCCCACTCGCCGGCGTCGCGGGGAGCCTGTGGCTGCCGAGGGACCCCGCGGCGCGCGGCCTCGGCGATGGCGTCCGGGATCGATCGTCGCTCGACGGCGACGTCGAAGTGGACCGGTCGCCCGTCATGTTCCCAGCGGTGCCGGGTCCACACGAGGTCGTCGGTGCGTCCGGTGCGGGAGATCCACAACCTGCCGAGGTCGCCGGGGCCCTCCCCCGAAACGTACGCGCTGCGTGGTCCGACGCTCGGCCGCGGATCCTCCAGGGGCGGGCTGTCGAGGACCGCGTCGAGGAAGGTCAGGGCCCCGCGGAAGTCCCAGTTCATGGCGCGGCCCTCGGGGCTCGTGTCGTGGAGGTGGCGCAGGCGGAGAAGTCCGGCGCCCACCAGCCGTTCGAGGGCAAGACGTGTCAGCGCCAGTAGATCGCGGAGGCCCTCGCGCGCGAGATGCGCGGCGAACCCGCAGGCGCCGGGGGTGCGGTCGTGAATCGCCAGGAGGCTCGAGTCGCCTTGGGTCTGGACGGAGACGTCGACGAGGTCCTCGGCTCCGCGAAGCGCGCAGGGCAGCATCATGCGAAGCGCGGCGGTCAATGGGAGCAGCGCCGCGGGTGTCAGAGGTTCGCTCTGGGTGCCGCTGGACGAACGGCATCGGGTTTCGATTACGCAGATGTCCGTGACGTAGCGGGTCGTGGCAGGGGTGCTCAGGCGCCCGTGTTCGAGGAGCTCGAGGTTCGGTCCGTAGCGGCGCATCCCCAGCACGCGCTCTTCGACCTCTCCGCGCACCAGCCCCGCGCGGAGCGTGGCGCCGCCAAGGTTCCGCTCCATGAGCGTCGCGTCCGGCGGGAGGGCGAGGCGAACCTCGACGTCGGGGGTGGTGCGCCAGCGCGCCACGCAGGGCACCACGAAGACGGCGGACTCGTGACTCCCCGTGACGAGAAAACGACCCCCGCGGTGGAGGAAGATGGTGCCCGGAGCGAACAGACGGGGGGCGATGGCGCGGTCGACGGACTTCAGCTCTTGGCTTGTGCTCTCGTCGATCACCCGCAGGCGCTCCGCCGAGTCGCTTACGCAGTCGCGTCGGATGGGCTCGCCGAGGGCCGCCTCCCCGGCCGCGCGAACGAAAATACGCGAGGCGACGTCGTCGCGTTGGCGGTCGAAGTACCAGACACGACGCTCGGTGATGCGACCGGCGGTGGCGAGGCGCGTCAACATTTCGTCGACGAGGGGAGCGCCGAAACGTGCACGCAGCGCCTCGACGTCGTGTTCGCGTCCAAGGCATCGTTCGAGGTGGCGCTGTCGCACGATGTCCGGCTCGGCGAGCACGACGGAGCGCGGCAGCGAGGCGACGAGCGGTCGGAGGGGGGCGTCCTGAGCCTCGTCGTGGAGGGCCATCTCGTCATCGCCGGGAGGCGCGAGGACGAGGACGGAGCTTGCTCCGGGTGTCGCGGCGCCGGCGTGCCTGAGGCGCGCAGCTTCCCGGTGGACGTCCGGGTAGCGTCCTTCGAGCAGCACGACCTCGGCAGCGCGTGGGTCCTCCACGTGATGCTCGCCCATTCGCGTGCGGTCGAGACCTCCGCGCCACTGCGTCCGCCGTCCGTCGCCCGCGACCCGCCCGTGCCAAGGGATCGCGGCTCGCTCGCAGGCCTCCGCCAGCGTCGCGATGGGGATCGGCGCGCCGCGGGAGTCCACGAGGTCGCGGCGGCGGAGGACCACTTGGCGTGCGCACGGCGCTCCGTCGTCGTCGAAGACCCGCAGGGGAGTGGCCAGGAGGTGGCGGGCCCAGGGGGCGTCGCCGGCTTGGGCCGGTGGGGCCGGCCCCGCAGTGGCGAGGACGACCGCGGGATAGCCGCGGCGGCTGACGTGACTACGGGTGTCGAGCAGGGCCCAAAGCCTGCGCATCAACAGGTGCATGTGCATCTCGGCGACCCCCGCAAGCTCGTCGAGGTCGTCGACGACCAGCAGTCCGAGGCGGTCGAGGAAGGCGTCCGTTCGTGGCTCCGAGAGCACGTCTTGCTCCAGCGTCTCTGGATCCGCCACGATCACCGCGGGCGTTTTCCCTGCGACCAATGCGGCGGAGAGGTCCTCGCCGGCGATGCAGACGTGGACGCTCCAGCGCGCCGTCGAGCGCACGAGGAGCTCCCGGAGCCTCTGGGCCCAGCGTCGCGCGGTCGGTCCGTCGGGCAAGACGGCGAGGCTTGTCGCGCCCCGGTCGAAGTAGAGGTGGAGCGCCGCGAGCAGGGTCAGCGTCGTCCGCCCGCTACCTTCCGCCGCGCGCAGCAGCGCGTGGGGCGAGGTGTCCTGGTCCCGCACGGGGGAGCGGAGGATCTCCTCCGCGAGGGAGGGAGTCGGGGCACGCCCGGCCCCTGGGGCCAGGCGCCAGCTCTCCAGAATGTGGTCGAGGACACGCCGTTGGTGCCGGTACAACCCCGTGCCGTCCGTGAGGGCTTCGACGAGCTCGCGGGAGGCTGGTCCGAAGCACTCCGGCATCGGTGCCGTGTGGGCCCCTGCCGCCTCCTGGTGTCGGAGCGGATCGAGTCGAAGGTCGGGGCCAAGGACCTCGTCGAGCGCTCCAGTGAGTCGCGTCAGTGGATCCGGCGGCGGCGTGCTTGGGGGCTCGTCGCCGGGGGCGTCTCCGTCGAGCGGCCCGCTCTCACCCTCGCGTCGCGGAGGGTGTCCCGCGAGCATGAGCTGGAGCCCCCAGGCGAGCAGCAGATAGTAGGTGAGCACCCAGGCCCCAGCGGCGGGGAGAGCGGTCGAGGCGCCCGCCCGAGGCAGGGCTCCGCGCACGACCCCCACGCGCTCCGTGCAGTCGACTTGGTAGGTGCCGCCCTGGGCGTCGATGGCTGCCGAGGCGATCAGAGCGCCGGCCCCCAGGTGCAGCGGGACGAGCAGCAGGAGGAGACCGCGCGACCAGCGGCGGAAGCGGTCGTCCGCGCGCCGAGCGGTCGTGGCGCCGGCCCACCGGTAGTACCAGGGCACCGCGTCTTCGGGAGTGTCCCAGCGCGTCTCGACGCCGCGGACTCTTCCTCGCCCGCCGGGCAGCCGCGCGAGGAGCCAGCTCAGCGTCGCGATGACGACGAGCCACAGTGCGCCGTGGATCATCAGTCCGACTGCTGGGTGGTCTTCGAGGGGCAGCAGCGGCCAAGCCCAGGGGCTGCCGCCGAGGAGCGACCACTCGAACCAGCCGACCCGCGCCCAGACCTCCGCCGGCAGGGTCGGGGGTCGGCCGATCTGTGAGAACAGCAGGGGATCGACGGCTCGGGCCAGCGCGTAGAGCCCGATCGATAGGAGGGTAGCGACGAGCCGCGCGGCACCAGGCGCCGGGCTGTTCGGTTCGAGGCGGCGGACGGCCAGGCGCGCGAGGGGGAGGGCTACCGAGAGGGCCGCGCCGGCGATGAGGAACAGGAAGGTCACCCAGCCCGCGCCGAGCTTGTTTGCGAGCTCCAGCAGGCGGCACAGGAGCTGTTCACGCATCGCCTTCGACCTCGAAGCGATCGGGAAGAGGGGCAAGGGAGGGCACCGCCGCTGAAGCGATGTCGCTCGTGCTCAGTACGTAGTAGGCGCGGTCGCGGTCTCGGCTCGGGCGGACCGGGAGAGG
>JALVDI010000010.1 GCA_027009115.1 Polyangiaceae bacterium
GGAGACGAGGGCGCTGATCGACGCAGGCAATCCGCCGACCTCCGTCGCGCCAGCTTCGCGGAAATCGTTGTCGAGGTCGCCGGGCCAGACGATGTCGGCGACGGACTGGCCGCCCCAGCTCGAAGCCCGTACCAGCAGGAAGCCACCGTCCTCGCCCCCACCTTCGTCGAGGGCTCGGCGGTAGGGGACGTGGTAGAGCGTGTTGTAGACGTTGTGGAGCTCACGTTCCGTGCGTCCGTCGGCGAACTGGAAACCCGGGCGCTGGCCGAGGAGGTCGCTGAGGATGTCCTCGCCGTAGTCCAGCTTGAAGGCGCGGACACCCATGTCCACCACGAGGCGCGCCCGGCGCTGCCAGAAGTCGGTGGCATCGGCGCTCGTGAAGTCGATCATCCCTCCGGCCGCGCCGGGAGACGCAGGCGAGATCCACACTTCGCCACCGCGACGGACGAGCCAACCTTGTTCCTTGGCCATCCGAAAGAGCGACTCAGCCTCGTTTGCCGGCCTCGCCCCTTCGTCCACCGCGTCGAGGTAGGGGGTGCTCCAGACGAGCGGCACGTATCCGTCCGCCCGGAGAGCGTCGAGCATCCCCTGCGGGTCGGCGAAGCGTTCCTCGTCGAAGACGAAGTCGTTGTAGGAGACCTGCCACGGGTTGTCGATCCAGAAGCTCGTGCAGGGGATGCCTTCGGCTCGGATACGCGCAGCGTCCTCTTCGAGAGCGGCTCGGTCCGTCCACTCGTTGCGCCAGTGCATCGGCGCGAAGGCCCAGCGCGGCGGAAGGATCGGCAGCCCCGTCTGACGGGTGTACTTCGCGACGACCTCCCGCGGGTCCTCGTCGACGTAGAAGTACACGTCGAGCTCGCGTCCCTCGAAAGAGGCCGCCACGATCGTCGGATCCGACGCGCCCACGTCGAAGGCGCCGGCTTCGCGGCTCGCGACGAACACGCCGTAGCCGTTGGAGGAAACGAAGAACGGGATGGGGACGTGGTGCTCGTTCGTACCGCTCCTCCGACCACCGATCGCAAGCTGCATGGGCACGACGAAGCCGCGCGCATCGGCCCCGTAGAAGCGTTCGCCCAGCCCCTGGTAGGTGCCGACTTCGTCCGCCGACAGGCGCAGGCGCGAGAGGGCCACATCGCCGACGGCCGCGTCCACCACCATGCGCATGCGGTACGCGCCGGGCGCGGGGTTGCTGAGCTCGACGCGGGCCCTTCGGCCCTCCCCGTCACGAACCTCCATCGCCGAGTCCGTCCCAGAGACGCCGTAGTCGACCGCCGACCAGGTGACGCCGCGGGGCACCTCCTTCGTTGGGTCGTGGAAACGACGGTCGCCGCTTGGGGACACGCCCAGTTGCAGCCCCGAGCCAGGGGACGCGAGTGCGAGGGATCCGTCGGCGCGCCGCAGCTCGATTCGCAGCGGATCGGTGCGAACCGTGAGCGTGGCCACCTCGTCGGACACGGCGACGGTTTGAGGCACCGAGACCTGGGCGTCGGCGGCGTCCCGGGCGCCGTCCGAAGGCGATGCATCCGCTGCCGCGTCCATTGGCGCGTCGTCGTCTCCGCAACCTCCCATGGCCACCGCGCTGGCGACGAGCGCCGCTCCTCGGAGCGCGACCCCCACGAGCGGGCTCCCCGCTCTGCGTGCCATCGTCTTCCTCATCGACTCCTCACTCCTCACTCCTCACTCGCCTACCCGTTCACGCCGCGCGGACCTCGCACTCCTCAGACCCCGCGAGCGTCGCCCCAGAGCAGCACGTGCAGCCTCATCCCGAGGTTGTAGCCTCGCTCGATGCACGCCCCCGCCAACCAGCGGCTGCGCTCGAGCACCGTTTCTCCTTCGACACCTTCCGGTGTCAACCAGACGCGCGACGGGTCCAGGCGGTGTTCGGTGACCAACGCGTCGGCCTCTTGAAGGTCGTCCGCGTCGGCGACGACGAACTTGAAACAGGCTTGCTCCGCGCGCGCCAGGGCCGCCAGCGCCGCGTCGACTCGCCGCTTGACCCGCGGGTTGCCGGAGCTCCCGAGCTTTGGCGACACGTTCCACTGCGCCACGCGCCTGAGCAGCCCCTCCGAGGGGGCGAGGGTGCCGGCCGTCTCCACCTCGACACGTCCGTCGTAGGCGGCGAGGAGTGCCTCGATCGCCTCCTGTTGCAGGAGCGGTTCGCCACCGGTGATCACGAGGTTGGCGGCAGACGCCACCCGTGCCGCGACTGCGTGCACCGCCGTCGGCGTGAGCTCGGCGGTGAGCTCGTAGCGCGCGGCGTCCCACGTGTAGGGGGTGTCGCACCAGTCGCAGGCGAGGTTGCACAGACCCAGACGCAGGAAGGTGCTCGGCCGCCCCACGGACGGCCCCTCTCCCTGGACGCTCTCGAAGATCTCCGAGACGAGGAGCCGGTCGGGCCGGATGCGGAGGCGCTGCACGGGCGCAAGCGTAGATCACGCACTAGATTCCTGCTCAGGGGGACGACGATGCACCGATGGACGACGCTCGCGCTGACCACGTTGATGATCTTGAGCTGCGGCTCCCGCGCCGCAGAGGAGCCGCCGCCGATCGCCCCGCCGCCGAGCGAGGGCGCGGAAGCGGCGGTGGCCCCCACGCCCAGCGGCGTGGACGAAGGCGAGGCGGTGAACGTCGCCTTGGCCCTCGCCGAGCAGCAGGGCTACGACGTGGCGCTCTACGAAGACATCACCGTCCATGAAGGCGAGAGCGGCCACTGGCTCGTGCAACTCCGCCGACCCATGGCCACCCGCTTCCTCGAGGTCACCGTGGACAAGCGCACCGGGGAAGCGGATCTGGTGCAGCGCGCCACGAGCTACTGAAAGCGCTCCGGGCGCGGACCCTTCGGGGGTCTTCGGGAACCTCCCGAAGGCGAGGCGACGCACACTCTCCGCGAAGCCGAACCAGCGCAGGTGCAGCGCGCCACGCGCTGCTGCACTCACCGTCGCGCATCACGCGTCCGATCAGAACGCGCGGTTCCGCGGCTCTGGCGAAAGCCCTCGGCGAGCGGCGATCTGTCGTCGGCAGGTGTCGATCACGAAGTCTACGTCGTTCTCGTAGCCGTTCTTGACCCAGCGTCCCAGCTCGTCGAGGACGTACCAGCGGAGGTCGCCGCGGATCCAGGCACGGAGCTCGGCGTCGTCGGGGTACTTGTCCATGAAGTACACGGCGTTGCGCACGTAGCTGCAGTAGCTGGGGGGCAGCTCCCGGGCTTCGCAGCGAAAAGGGTCCCGGGGCGTGGGGTCTTCCACATGAAGCACTCGGGCGTCCGGTTCGGCCACGATGCGGTAGCCCGCGCGATGGAGCCGATAGCCGAGCTCCGTGTCTTCCATCCCCCAGCCCTCGAAGCCCTCGTCGAAGTACACCTCGGGGCCGAGCCGAATCGAGAAGTTGCAGGAGTAGACGAAGATCCACGGGTGGGGATGGTCGTGCACCTCCGCGCCCCGGAGATCGCCGACCCGGTCGTCTCGCTCGGCGGAGACGATCTCCTCCCAGCTAGGGATCGTCCCCGCGAAGCCCTCGGTTCGGTGACGGAAGCCGAGCACCACGCAAGGCCGATCCTGCGCGCGGTGCGCCTGAAGATGCCGCTCCACGAAATCGGGCCGCAGCAGCACGTCGTCGTCGACGAAGATCACCACGTCCCCGACCGCCGCGCGCACGCCCATGTTTCGCGCCTGACCTGCCCGAAAGCCGAGGTCCTCCTGGTGCTCGTAGCGTAGCGACAGCCGCTCCTCGAAGGCGGCCACGACATCCCGGGTGTGGTCGCTCGACCCGTCGTCGCAGACCACCACTCGCGCCAACGAGTCGCTCTCTTGCCGCGCGACGCACTCGAGCAGCGCGCGCAGGCGTTCGGCTCGGTTGTAGGTCGGGATCACCAAGGTCGCCCGCATCGCTTCAAGGTCTCCTTCGTCGTGTGGCCCACCTCGGGCTCGCCGGGGGTTGCGCGGGAGCCTGCCACAGGCGAGCCGGTCCGTCATGGCACCCGAGCGCCGCCATGGTCCCTTGGATGCGTGAGCGATCCCATGGACCTACGAGAGATACGACGGGAAGGAGGAAGCCCGTTCTCCTTCCTGTCGTAGACACAGAGCTAGAAGCCCGCCTCTTGCCACCGCGGCGACCAAGGCTTCTTCCTTCTGTGCATCTCCATCAGCGACCGTCCGTCCAAATCAATCCGAAACTAATTAGGAGCATCATGCCCGCCCTCAAACCTTGTGGAAAGAACGGAAGCCTTGCTCCTATAGAGCTCATCCCAGGACAGCTTCGTCTGGCAAACGAACCAGGACAGATAGCGCACCTTGAAGAAATCCTGCGGTGGTCCACGAAAACTGGACAGATTGACACCCTGAAAGCGCTCCTGGACGCGCATCCCGCTCGCAACGTAGGGAGAGAAGACATCCAAGCGTTGATCTTGGCCTATGTAGGCGAAGCAGAGGCGCGTCGTGGCGAGATCGGATTGGCAAGGGAGCGCCTCATGCAACTCGACATGCTCATGGAGGGCGCGACAATGACGAGCCGACAGCGCGGCTACGTCCTTCTTCGCAAAGCGGTTCTTCTGGGTTTGCTTGGCGACGACATCGATTCTTTGCTCGGTGAAGCTCGGGGGCTCGCCCAGGATATCGTAGGCGAGTGGCGTGCTTGGTTCGACCTTGGAAAGGAGGTGGTCATCGGCGAACCTATTTTCCTCTCCAGTGCGTTCTCTCTTGCTGGCTGGATTCGTGAGCTCGTCCAACGTCGTGAGGTACGCCTAGCGCTGCGTATTGCAGAGACTGTCGTCGGTGACCAGGACAAACGAATGCTCTTCGATTCCGAGGTTATGCGTAGCCTTGTGGATCAGGATGATACGGACGCGGTGGTGGACGCAATTCGCCTCTGCCCGGAATGGAACTCGGAGGTGGACGCCCTCCTTCGATACGCTCTGCGGCAAGGACACCCGGAGGTCGTTCGAGCAGCACTGAGCACACTCAGTGAGACCATGGAACCGCAGTTCCAGGCACCGTGGTGGGCCGCCCTCGAAGAGAGCGAGCGAGCCGCCTCATGTATCGAGCGGTCCTCGGAATCAAGGTTCCGGGTGACACCTGTGTGGGCTCTTACGGTGAGCTGGGTGCTCGGAAAGTTCGATGATGAGCCCGACGGTTTTGGTGCACTGGACATCCATGACCAGAAGTGGTCTCTACGTTTTCTTGCAGAGCTACTTCCTGAGCGGGCGAGACAGGGTTTCGTGGCCGAGCGGCTTCAGTCGCTCTGCGACTCGAACGACATCGAAGCCTGCTGTGCGATGGGGCGACTCGAAGCAGACATCGGAAACGGCAAGGAGGCGGATCGTTTGTTCAAGAAAGCAGAGGCGCTAGCAAAGGAAAACTTCGCGGGAGTTGAGCGAGATGTCGCCTACATGGAAATAGCGAACCGTGCGCTCGAAGCCGGGCGGCCGCTCACGGCGTTTAGAACCGTGAAGAAGCGAACGAAGCGGAGCCGTGGCGCTGCGGCGATGACCCCAGTTGCTGTCGCATATGCGCATGCAGGAGATCTGTCGGGAGCAAGAATCGTGATGGACGCAACAGTCGAGCCTTTCGCCGACTCTTATGGCGAGCGCCTCAGCATCATTTCGCGAGTTCTTTGGTCCTATCAAACGACTGAACACCCTATTGTTGCCTGATCCCTCGACTGCTCATATCCATCACTGCAAAGGATTCAAAACGTGGACACCATGGAAGATGTCGCCTGCGCGGCCGCCGCGCTCATCGACAAAGTGGAAAGATTGAATGCGTTGGGCAGAGATTTCTCAGACATTCTAGCTAGCATTGGTGACGATGCCGGATTCTTGGGGAGCGTAGTCCCAGGTTGGGACGATCCGGGACCCCCACCCCCATCCGACATACCGTCCGTCGGACCCGAGACAAAGGCAACCTTTGTGGCGCTTCAGAGATGCATCATGGACACCCGAAAATCCGCCCAGGCGCAGGACGAGAGGGTCCTCGAAACCGAAGGATGGGGAAACACTGAGTGGGCGCTTCAGCGCCTGACCCTGCTGACCGACGAGCCTTGGCAAGAAGACGACGACCGCCCGGCTGCGATCATGCGGGCCGCAACCGAAGCACTTATGCGAGAGGA
>JALVDI010000011.1 GCA_027009115.1 Polyangiaceae bacterium
GCTCCGGGCGTGGATCTTGTCGTCCACGAGGTGATGCAGCTTGAGCATGTACATGATGCCGACGGTGACATCCTCGTGGAAAGCCTCACCGGTCCGTCCGTCGAAGAGCACCGTCTGGCCGTTGGGTTGCGCCCCCGCGAGCTCGAGAAGCTCCCGAATCTCCTGCTCGGTCGCGCCGTCGAAGACCGGCGTGGCGAGGTGGAGCCCCTCCTTGACGGTCTTGGTGAAGTCGATGACCCCCTTGTCGTCGAGCTCGGCGACGAGCTCCGCGACCGGGCCGGTCTTGTAGATCTCCTTCAGCTTCTTGCGGATCGCGGCCACGTCGGGCTTCGCGGCTGCGCCCATCTCGGCGAGTTGCTGCCCGAGCAAGCGCCCCGCCCACCCGAAGTGAGTCTCCAGAATCTGGCCGACGTTCATGCGGCTGGGCACACCGAGCGGGTTGAGAACGATATCGACCGGCGTACCGTCCGGAAGGTAGGGAAGATCCTCCTCCGGCAGGATGCGGCTGACCACGCCCTTGTTTCCGTGCCGGCCGGCCATCTTGTCGCCCACCTGGAGCTTGCGCTTGATGGCCAGGTAGACCTTCACCATCTTGATCACGCCCGGCGGCAGCTCGTCGCCCTTGCCGAGCTTGTCGATCTTCTCCTGGAAGAGCTGCTCTTGCGCCCGGGTCTGCTCTTCGAGCTGGGCGAGGATGCTGTCGATGATCTCCTTGTTCTTGTCGACCTCGATGGCGCCCCAATACTTCCGAATGATCGGGTCGAGCACGTCCGCGGTGAGCTTCGTGCCCTTGCCGAGGAGCACCTTGCCCTTGTCGTCGACCAGCTTCGCCGTCGTCGTGCGACCGAGGAGCAGCTTGCGGACGCGCGCATAGGCCGAGTCGCGGATGATCTTGATCTCGTCGGCCATGTCCTTTTCGAGCTTCGCCCGCTCGGCGTCCTCGATCTGCCGCGAGCGCTCGTCCTTGTCGGCGCCCTTGCGAGCGAAGACCCGAGCGTCGATCACGATGCCCGAGACGCCCGGCGGCACCCGCAACGAGGTGTCGCGGACGTCGCCTGCCTTCTCGCCGAAGATAGCCCGCAGGAGCTTCTCCTCGGGGGAGAGCTGCGTCTCCCCTTTCGGCGTGATCTTGCCTACGAGGATATCCCCGGAGCTCACCTCCGCGCCGATGCGCACGATGCCGGACTCGTCGAGATCCTTCAGGGCCTCCTCGCCGACGTTCGGAATATCCCGCGTGATCTCTTCCTTGCCGAGCTTGGTGTCGCGAGCGACGCACTCGAACTCCTCGATGTGGACCGAGGTGTAGACGTCGTCTTTGACGATGCGCTCGGAGATGAGAATCGAGTCTTCGAAGTTGTAGCCGCCCCAAGGCATGAAGGCGACGACGACGTTGTGGCCCAGGGCCAGCTCGCCCCGGTCGCAGCTCGGCCCGTCCGCAATGACGTCACCCGCTTTGACCCGGTCTCCCGGGCGGATGATGGGCGTCTGGTTGTACGCCGTGCTCTGGTTGGAGCGCTGGAATTTGTGCAGCCGGTAGATGTCCGGGAAGGCTCCGGCGGCTCCCTCGGCCTTGACGACGATGCGCGTTGCGTCGACGGAGTCGACGATGCCGTCCCGCTTGGCGACGATGCAGACGCCGGAGTCTCCCGCGACCCGGTTCTCGATGCCCGTGCCGACGATGGGTGCGCGGCTTCGCAGACAGGGGACCGCCTGACGCTGCATGTTCGAGCCCATGAGCGCGCGGTTCGCGTCGTCGTGCTCGAGGAAGGGAATCAGCGACGCGGCAACGGAGACGAGCTGGTTGGGCGAGACATCCATCAGCTCCACCTGCTCCGGCGGCACCATGACGAAATCCCCGTTGTACCGGGCGCTGACCAGGTTGCCCTGAAGCTTCTTCGTCTTCGGGTCGATGTCGGCGTTCGCCTGGGCGATGTAGTGGCCTTCCTCCTCGAGGGCCGAATACCAGCGCACGTCGTCGTCCCGAACGATCCCGTCTGCGACCTTCCGGTACGGCGTCTCAACGAAGCCGTACTCGTTGACGCGCGCGAAGGTCGACAGTGACGCGATCAGACCGATGTTCGGCCCTTCGGGTGTCTCGATCGGGCAGATACGCCCGTAGTGCGTCGCGTGGACGTCGCGGACCTCGAAGCCGGCACGCTCGCGGGTCAAGCCGCCCGGCCCGAGAGCCGAGAGACGGCGCTTGTGGGTAACCTCCGACAGCGGGTTGGTCTGGTCCATGAACTGCGAGAGCTGGGAGCTCCCGAAGTACTCCTTGACGACCGCCGACACCGGCTTGGCGTTGATGAGGTCGTGGGGCATGAGCGTCTCGATCTCTTGAGACATGCTCATGCGCTCCTTGATGGCGCGCTCCATTCGGACAAGGCCGATGCGGTACTGGTTCTCCATCAGCTCACCAACGGCCCGCACGCGGCGGTTGCCGAGGTGGTCGATGTCGTCGATGGAACCGCGCCCGTTCTTGAGCTCGATGAGGTGTCGGACGGTTTCGAGGATGTCCCGCTCCGTCAGCACCGTCGTGTCGAGGCTCGGGCGATCCGGATCGTCCTCGTTCTTGTAGAACTTGTAGTTCAGCTTCAGCCGTCCGACCTTCGACAGATCGTAGCGCTCCGGGTTGAAGAACAGGTTCTTGAAGAGCGTGCGCGCGGTGTCGAGGGTGGGCGGATCGCCCGGGCGAAGGCGCCGGTAGATTTCGAGGATCGCCTCGTCTTGCGTCTGCACCTTGTCAGCGAGCAACGTATCGCGGAGGTAGGAACCGACGTTCAAGCCGTCGATGAAAAGGACCTTGACGGCCTCGACCTTCGCCTCGCGCAGCTGCTCGATCTTCTCTTCGGTGATCTCCTCGTTGACGCCGAGAAGGATCTCGCCGGTCTCCTCGTCGATGATGTCTTCAGCGCTTACCTTTCCGACTACCTCCGAGACGTCGATGGGGAGGGCGTCGAGCTTCGCGGCCTGAAGCTTGCGGATGGCCGCGCGCGTGAACTTGCGGTTCTTCCGGACCAGGATCTGACCGTCGACCTTGATGTCGCGCGTCGCGCGCTGACCGGGCAAGAGGTCGTATTCGATCGACTTGGAGTACTTGCCGCGGGGCTCGAAGTAGATCGTCTCGGTGTCGTAGAAGAACGAAAGGAGGTCGTGGATCGTGTAGCCCAGGGCCTTGAGCAGCACCGTGGCGAGCATCTTCCGGCGGCGGTCGATGCGCACATAGAGCAGGTCCTTCGGGTCAAACTCGAAGTCGAGCCAAGAACCGCGATAGGGGATGATGCGAGCCTGGTAGAGGAACTTCCCCGAGGAGTGGGTCTTGCCTTTGTCGTGGTCGAAGAACACGCCCGGGCTGCGGTGGAGCTGGCTGACGACGACCCGCTCGGTGCCGTTGATGATGAACGTGCCGTTCTCGGTCATCAGCGGGATTTCGCCGAAGTAGACCTCCTGCTCCTTGATGTCGCGGATGGCCTTTTCGCCTCCGTCTCCGGTGTCGTAGATCAGCAGCTGGATCGTGACTTTGATCGGCGCCGCGTAGGTCATGCCGCGCTGTCGGCACTCGTCGACGTCGTACTTGGGTCGCTCGAGGGTGTAGCCCTCGAAGTTCAGCTCGCTGGTTCCATTGAAGTCGCGAATCGGGAAGACGCTCTTGAAGACGCCTTGCAGACCGATGTCTGCCCGCTCGTGCGGCGGGATATTCGACTGGAGGAACTTGTCGTACGAGCGCTTCTGGATATCGATGAGGTTCGGGACCTCAAGAATGCGCTCGATCTTTCCGAAGCTGTGCCGGACTCGGAAGTTGGTCTGGATCTTCGGTGCCGCCATGGTGTTCTCGCCCTCGGGTGCGCAGGAAATTGGGGGGACTGGATAAGCAAAGGTTGGACGAAGTCGCAGGTGCGACGGAGCACGCTCGGGGACCCCGCCTCAGGCGAGGTCCCCGTCGCGCGCCACGCTCACGTCGTCCGAGCGCGAGCGCAAACTACTCCCCGCTCGGCGGCGAGACCGCCACCGAGTCGCCTCATTGGAGAAGAGGATAGGGAGCGCAGCCGTGAGGCCGCCGACACCGAGATCACTTGAGGGTGACCTTCGCCCCGGCTTCCTCGAGCTTCTTCTTGATCTCCTCGGCTTCTTCCTTGGAGACGGCCTCCTTGACGACCTTCGGAGCGCCCTCGACGAGGTTCTTCGCGTCGGCGAGACCAAGCTGGGTGATCTCGCGGACAGCCTTGATGACCTTGATCTTCTGGCCGCCGGCTTCGGTGAGCTCGACGTCGAATTCGGTCTGCTCCTCCGCCGCCTCAGCCGGCGCACCACCCGGCGCGCCCGCCACGGCGACCGCCGCCGGCGCCGCGGAGACGCCCCACTTCTCTTCGAGGGCCTTCACGAGGCTGGCCACGTCCATGACGGTCCAGGTGCTGAGCTCCTCGACCATCTGCTCTACGTTCATGTTCGCCATTTCTTGATCTCCGACACCACGCCGGCCGCAGGTTCGTTCAGCCGACGCAGAAAGTTGTTTGGTTTGAAAGGGGTTGAGTGTTCAGTTGGGGCGTTCAGGCGCCCTCTTCTTGTTTCCGCCGGAAGGCGTCCAGCACGTACGCCAGGTTTTGAGCGGGCGCGGCGAGCTGGGCGACCAGGTTCTGAGCCGGGGCCATGAGAGTGGCCAGAAGCTGGGCTCGGATCTCGTCCTTGCCCGGCATGGACGCGAGGGTCGTCTCGACCGCCGCGCCTTCCATCACGTTCCCATCGAGCACGGCGCACTTGGGCACCAGCTTCTCGGGTTCGTCCTTCTTGGCCAGGGTGTCCTTGTGCTCCTTGCGGAACGCCTTGAGGACCTTGGCGGCCGCCGATGGATCCTCGTAGGACCACGCGACGCCCGTCATGCCCCGCAGGCTGGCGCCAAGCTCGTCGTTTCCTTCGAGCTCGGTGCCCACCAGGGCCTTGCGGATCAGGTTGTTCTTCAAGACCCGGTATTCGATCCCAGCCTTGCGGAACTCGTTCCGAAGCTCGGTGATCGTCTCCACGTCGACACCGCGGAAATCGAGAAAGATGGTGCTCATCGCCTTCTCGAAGCTCTCGCGGATCTCCTGGACCTGGGCCTTTTTTTGTTCGAGTGTCAACGGCATCTCAAGCCTCCGCCTCGATGGAAGCAGGGTCGATGCGAACGCCGGGCCCCATCGTGGAGCTCAACGTGATGCTCCGAAGATAGGTACCCTTGGCGGCCGCGGGCTTGGCCTTGATCAAGGTATTGACGAGCGCCTTCACGTTGTCCGAGAGCTTGCCCTCCTCGAAGGAGACCTTCCCTACGGGGACATGAACGATCGCGCCCTTTCGCTCCACTCGGAACTCGACTTTGCCTGCCTTCGCCTCGCGGACCGCCTTGCCCACATCGAAGGTGACGGTTCCCACCTTCGGGTTGGGCATCAGCCCCCGGGGGCCCAGCACGCGACCGAGACGTCCGACGATGCTCATCATGTCGGGCGTCGCGATGACCGTGTCGAACTCCAACCAGCCTTCGTCGTTGATCTTGGCGAAGTAGTCGTCGCCGCCAACGTAGTCCGCACCCGCTTCTTTCGCCTCGGTGGCCTTGTCCCCTTTGGCGAACACGAGGACCCGCTTGTCGGATCCCGTGCCGTGCGGGAGGACCACGGCGCCGCGGACCTGTTGATCGGCTTGCTTCGGGTCGACCCCGAGGCGCACCGCCAGATCCACGGTCTCGTCGAAGCGCGCGAAAGCGCACTCTTTCACGAGCGCGCACGCCTCCGAGAGCGTGTACCGATGACCACGTTGGACCTTGTCTAGCGCGGTCCTTCGCCTCTTACCGGTTTGCATTCATCCTCCTTCGGCTCGCCGCCCGCTCGACTGGAAACCCCAGCTGCGCCGGCGCGCCTCCCACCGCTCGTCCCCGGGTGGTTCGGGTCAGCACCGGACCATTCCGGCGCGTGATCTGAGGGCAGCGGGCTCTCCTGCCGCGTTCACTCCGCGATGTTGACGCCCATGGATCGCGCGGTGCCCATCACACTGCGCATGCAGGCTTCGATGGAGGCCGCGTTCGTGTCCTGAATCTTCTGCTCTGCGATGGCCCGCACCTGCT
>JALVDI010000012.1 GCA_027009115.1 Polyangiaceae bacterium
CCGTCCTCGTCGCGGTACGAGTGCTGCCGGACGGCCTCGTCGGTGGTCCCGTCGCAGTCGTCGTCCTCGTCGTTGCAGATCTCGACGTCCGGCAGCACCGCGCCCAGGCAGCTTCCCCATACACCGTCGTCGCCACACGTCTGCTCTCCGCGCGTGCAGCGCCCGACCTCCGTGTCACCGCAGGGTCGGGTCGCGCCGGGCGCGCAGGCGCAGCCCTCGTCCGTCGCCCCGTCGCAGTCCTCGTCCACGCCGCTGCCGCAGCGCTCGTCCTGGGGCCCGAGGGCACCCTCGCACGCGCCCCAAGCGCCCTCGACGCACGTCTGGGTGCCCTCGACGCACGCCCCCACGGCGCTGCCGCAGGGGCGCGTCGGCTCGTCCTCGTCCACCGCTCCGTCGCAGTCGTCGTCGCGACCGTTGCATTCGTCCGGGCCGCCGGGCACACAGTTCGTCCCCCCGTCGACGCCGGCTCCGAGGCCTCCGCGGGGCACGGCGCAGCCCCCGGCGGCGACGAGCATCAGCACCCAAGCTCGAAGCGAAGCCATGCAGCGTAGGGTAGCGGATCGGCGGCGGCGCGCTCCTGCCCAGCCTCCGCGTGTACCCTGCGCGGATGCGGCTGCTCTGCGCCTCGAGGCGCGCCGATCACGCGGACCGACCCTTCGTGGTGCCCACGCCATGACCCCGGGCCGCCGGGCGCTTGCCACGAGGCTCGCCGTCTACGTGGCCCTTTGCGGCGGGGCGGGCGCGCTCTTCTTGTTCGCCGGCGACCACGCGGCCGACACCTTTCCCCTGGACGACGCCTACATCCACCACGTCTACGCCGAAGGCATCGCCTACGGCGAGGGCCTGGCCTACAACCCTGGCCGGCCTGCGGCCGGTAGCACGAGCCCTTTGTGGGCGGCGGTGCTCTCGCTGCTGCACCTCGTCGGCGTCGGTGTGTCCGTGGTCGCCACGAAGCTCCTGGGGCTGCTCCTGGCCGCCGTCACGGCGCTCCTCGCCGACCGCCTCGTCGCCCGGAGCGCGCCTCGGTGCGCGTGGGTCGCCGGCACCCTCGTAGCTCTCGACCCGGCCCTGACCTTCGGTGCCGTCTCGGGCATGGAGGTTTCCCTCGCGGCGGCGCTCCTGCTCCTGGCCCTGTCCAACCCCGATCGGCCGCCGGTCGCGGGGCTGGCTCTCGCTGCCGCCGCCGCGACGCGCCCGGAGCTGACCTTGGTGACGCTCCTCGCGGCGGGGCTGAGCCGGCCGCGCCGGCGCGCCCTCGCCTGGCTCGTAGGGCCCACGGCGGCGGTGTGGTGCGCCTGGTGCGCCTGGAACCTGCACGCGACGGGCGCGCTCTTGCCGACGACCTTCTACGCCAAACACACCCCGATGGGCCCGTTCGCCCAGTGGCGCGACTTGCCACGGGCGTACCTTGCGCTCGCCGGCGGTCCCACCCTCGCCGTCGTGGGCGCCCCGCCGCTGCTGCGGAGCCTGTGCCGCTGGCGTTCCTTGGGCGCCGAGCCGCGGCTACTCCTCGCCGCCCTGGTTGCCGCCCTGATGCCCTTGGCGTTGAGCTGGGCGCACGACTTGCGGGAGCTCGAGTTCTATTGGACCCGCTACGCTTTGCCGCTCCGCCCGTGCGTCCTGATCCTCGTCGCCCTGGGCGCCGGCTCCCTTCGGCGCCGCCGCGCGCTGGCGCTCCTCTGGCTGGGGGCAGGGCTGCTCGTCGCGTTCCCTCAGGCGCGTCACGAGCACGCCGAGAACTGCCGAAACGTCTACGAGCTCGACGTGCGCGCCGCCCGATGGGTCCGCGCTCACAGCGCCGAGTCGGACTGGATCGCCGCGAACGATGCCGGGGCGATGCGGGTCGTCGGGCGGCGCCGGGTCGTGGACCTGCTCGGACTCAACGACCACCGAATGCTGGGCCCGGAGCGCGAGGCGGTGCTGCGCGAGGCCCGGCCGAAGTACTTCGTGATCTTCCCGAGTTGGTTCCCGCGTCTCGCCCAGCGCTACCCCGTCGCGGCGCGCTTTCGCTCCGACCCCTACACCGTCTGTACGCGCTGCGACCAGTCCGAGCTCTGGGTGCTGCGTGCGCGCTGAAGGGCGCGCCGGGCAGCTCTCGTGTCGGGCTCCGAGAGGTCGGAGGATGGCGAAGGACCGGAGGCTGGGGGCAAGGCGCTCCGAGGCGGCGACGTGGAGCATCCACAGGAGCGACGCCGCCATGAGGCGCCTCAGCGAGCCAGGACGCTCCAACCGCGTAGCTCGGGGCGGTGGCTCGGGGGCCCCGGACGCGCTACAACGCCCGGGCGCCCGGCGGGGCCGCGGCATCCCCGCCGCGCGTTTGGCCGCCGCCCTCTCCAGCACAGGACGACCTGATGGCGGACGCGCCTCGCACCATTCACTTCGTCTCCCTCGGTTGCGCCAAGAACCGCGTCGACACCGAGGTGATGCTCGGCGTCGCGGGCCTCGAAGGCTTCGTCCACGTCGAGGACCCGGCCGAGGCCGAGGTCATCGTCGTCAACACCTGCGGTTTCATCGGGCCAGCCAAAGAGGAGAGCATCGACACCATCTTCGAGATGGCGCAGTTCAAGGCCGACGGACGCTGCGAGCAGCTCGTCGTGGCCGGCTGTCTTTCGCAGCGCTATCCCGAAGAGCTCAGCGCTCAGATGCCCGAAGTCGATCATTTCTTGGGCAGCTCGGACATGCTCCAGCTCGGTCCGGTGCTGAGCAAGCGCGCGGGGCGCATGCTCGTCGGCAATCCGGCGGACTACACGATGCGCGCGACGGACCCGCGGGTGATCACCCAGCGCGGACACAGCGCCTATCTGAAGATCGCCGAGGGCTGCAACCGCTCTTGTTCCTTCTGCACGATCCCATCGTTCCGGGGGAAACAGCGCTCGCGCAGCGTCGACGACCTCGTGCGGGAGGCCACCCGGCTGGCCGAGCAGGGCGTCGTCGAGCTCAACCTCATCAGCCAGGACACGATCGCTTACGGCCGCGACCTCCCTCGCCGACCGAACCTCGCCGAGCTCATCGAGGCCTTGGGGGAGGTGCCGGGATTGCGGTGGCTTCGGCTGCACTACCTCTACCCGGAGAAGCTCAGCGACGCGCTCCTGGCGCTCCTCGCCGAGCACCCCAAGGTGCTCCCCTACATCGACATGCCGCTGCAGCACGCGGCGACGGGGATGCTCAAGCGCATGCGCCGCGGCCACGGAGGCAAGCGCCTCTACGAGCTGGTGGACCGGCTCCGCCGCCGCATCCCCGACCTCGTCTTTCGGTCGAGCTTCATCGTGGGGCACCCCGGCGAGACGGAGGCGGAGTTTCAGGAGCTCGTCGACTTCGTTCGGTGGGCCGAGTTCGATCACCTCGGCGTCTTCCTCTACTCGAAGGAGGAGGGCACCCTGAGCGGCACACTCGGCAAAGAGGTCCCCGAAGAGCTCGCTCGCCGTCGCAACCGGGAGCTCATGGAGGTGCAGCGCCCGATCAGCCGCGCGCGCCTGGAGGCCCGGGTGGGCACGGAGGTGGAGGTGCTCGTCGACGGCGTCAGCGACGAGAGCGACTTCTTGCTCGAAGGGCGCTGGTGGGGCCAGGCGCCCGAAGTGGACGGCAAGATCGTCCTGGCGAACGGCACGGCCCGGCCCGGCGAGATCCGTCGCGCGCTCGTCGCCGAAGCCTCCGACTACGACCTCGTGGCCGATCTCCTCTCGCCCGACGGACGCTGGGAGGCGCCCCCCGGCGTGCCGCGGCCCGCGCGCCGCAAGGTCAAGCTCCGGACCCTCTGACAACTTTGAGCGCTCTGGCAACTTTGAGCGCTCGGCGACCTTGGTACCGCGGCCGCTCCGCCGCGTGTATGGTGCCCCCGTGCCGCGCTGGGCCCTGCTGCTGTGCTTGTCGAGCGCCTGCGCGTCGGCCGTCCCGGCCCTCTCGGGGGGTTCGACGACGCCCAAGGCGCGCACCGACCTCGCCGTGGGCGGCGCCGCCCGCGTGCCGACCGGCGCACTGCGCGACCCGGAGGGAGTGGCTCTGCACGAGGCCGCCGACGCGGGAGGGATCGTCCCCGTCGCGGTCTTCCGTCGGGGCCTGAGCCGTCGTCTGGACCTGGGCGTGATGGTGGCGGGGGCTGTTGGGCGCCTGGAGCTGCGCGGCGAGGTGGGCACCCGGGAGGGCTCGACCCGCCCCACCTGGGTCTGGGCGGCGGCCCCCTACGTGGGCGGTATTCCCGACCGCGACGGCTCGGGCCGAGGCGTGCGTTTCGGGCTGGATGCGCCCTTCGTCCGCGCCATCGACTTCGGCGGCGTCTACGACCTCTGGGTCGGCCCTCGGGTCGGCCTCGAGGGCGTGCGCGGCCGCTTCCGCGGCGCGCGCGAGGACAAGAGCCAAGGCTGGCAGCTCTCGCTGCGGGCCGGGGCTGTGGTGGGCCTGGCCGCGGGATTTCGGCGGGTCCACGCGCTGATCGAGCTTACCGTCGCCTGGGAGCAGCAGTGGGGCGAGCTACAGGGCACGGACCTCGGCCGCGGGGGCCTGGTGCTCCTGCCCGCGTTCGGTCTGCGGGTGCGGATCTGAGGGAAGCGGCGGTCGACCTCGACGAGGCAACCCACGAAGCGATCCGCGTGACGGGAGCGTCCCGAGGGATGACTTCGGAAGGCGAGTCTGCCGAGCGCGCTTTCGCCCCTTTCTTTGGCGCCCGGTCGACAGGACCTTGCTTTCGCCGGCGGGGTTTGGTGAGAATCCCCCTACGGGGACGCTGGCGACAGCCGCGAGAGGAACGCGATGGCGGAAAAGGAGATCATCTGCACGATTTGTGGGGCATCCAACGACCCCAAGGCCGTGCGCTGCACCGCCTGCGGTGCCAAGATCGACATTCTCGAGCGCGAGCTGACGGCCGAAGAGGCCCACGCGCGCCGCTACCAACAAGAGTCGTTCGAGTGGAAGTGGGTGGCGATCAGCTTTGCCGTCTACGGCGTGCTGCAGGCCATCGCCCTCGTGCTGCTGCCCATGGTCATCAGCAGTTACGATCCGCAGGGGCTCCCCGGCCTGTTGATCTCGGCGGGTGTGTGGTTCGTTGGTGGTGCTCTGGTTGGCTTCATCTCGCCCGGCAAGACCTTCCTCGAGCCGGCGGTCGGTGCGCTGCTGGCGGTCGTCCCGACCCTGCTGTGGCTCAACCACATCGCCGACGTCTACCAGCTCAGCCTCATGGCCAACGTGGTCGGGGGCCTGCTCGGGGTGATGGTCACCCTGCTCGGTGGTTTCCTCGGCGAGAAGCTCCAGATGGCCGCGGGGCGCTGAGAGGCCGGGACCGCTGTCGAGGGGGGCTGAGCCGGGGGCATGGGGGGAGCACCGAAACCGCCGAACGAGCCCGCGCGGCTCGAGGCGCTGTGGGACCTCGAAGTCCTCGACACCTCTTCCGAGCCCCTCTTCGATCGGCTGACGCGCCTCGCCTCGACGCTGCTCGACGCCCCCATCGCTCTCGTCTCGCTGGTGGACGCCGACCGCCAGTGGTTCAAGGCGAAGGTGGGCTTGGACGCGACGGAGACGCCCCGGGAACACGCCTTTTGCGCCTGGGCGATCCTCGGGGAAGAGCCGCTGGTGGTCCCCGACGCGACCGCCGACCCGCGCTTCACGAACAACCCTCTAGTCGTGGAGGAGCCAAGGATCCGCTTCTACGCGGGCGCGCCGGTGCGTGTGGGGGAGGCGACCGTCGGCACCCTCTGCGTCATCGATCGTGAGCCCCGCACCGCTACCCAGAAAGAGCTCGCCCTCCTCGGGGAGCTGGCTGGCGCCGTGGGCGAGGCGTTGACCCTCCGGCGCGAGGCGCTCTTCTCGGCGCGTCGGGCCCAGCTCCTGGCGGCTGCCGAAGCCCTCGCCGGTGTCGGGCACTGGCGCCTCGACGTGAGAACCTCGGCGATGTTCTGGTCGGAGCAGGTCTACCGCACTCACGGTCTGGACTGCGCGCACTCGCCGACCCTGGACGGGGCCATCGGCGCCTACCACCCCGAGGACCGAGAGCGGGTCAGGGCTGCGATTGGCCGCGCCATCGACGAGCGTGAGCCTTTCGAGATCACCGGGCGCCTGGTGCGCAGCGACGGCTCGGTGCGACGGGTTCGCTCCATCGGGGTCCCCGAGGTGGAGGGCGACACGGTCGTCGGGGTTTTCGGGGTGTGCCAGGATTTCACCGAGCGAGCCGAGCTCCGCGAGCGTCTCGCGCAAGCCGAGAAGCTGGCGTCCATCGGCACCTTGGCCGCGGGCGTAGCCCACGAGATCAACAACCCGCTCAACTACGTCAAGGTCAACGCCATCACCCTGGCCGAACACATCGAGTCCTGGATGGGCAGCAGTCCCTCCAGCCATCTGCGGGAGCTCGCCGAGTTGGTCGCCGAGATCCAGGATGGGGCCGAACGCATCGAGCGCATCGTTGGGGGGCTGCGGGTCTTCGCGCGCCGGTCGCCGGCGCGACTGGAAGCGGTCGAGCTCGGGCGGGTGTTTCGTCTGGCCGAGCGACTGTGCGGCAACGAGCTCCGCCACCGCGCGCGCTTCGTGTTGGACGCGACGGCGCCGGTGTGGGTGCGCGCCGACGAGACGCAGCTCGTGCAGGTCGTCGTCAACCTCATCGTGAACGCCTGCCATGCCATCGACGAAGGCGCGAGGGACGCGAACACGGTGCGCGCCCGGATACGGCGCGAGGGCGACTGGGCGATCTTCGAGATTCGCGACACGGGCTCGGGGATGAGCGAACAGACCCTCCGGGAAGCGCGGACGCCCTTCTTCACCACGAAGGAGCCGGGCGTGGGCACCGGGCTCGGCCTCGCGATCTGTGACGGCATCGTCGGTTCCCTCGATGGCGAGCTCGAGCTCGAGAGTGTTCTCGGGCAGGGGACCTCCGTCCGCGTGCGGCTCCCGGCCATCGAGCCGCCGGCCCCTCTCGCCGCCGCGCCGGATGAGACGTCGCTGGCCACCCCCACGCTGTGGCTGTTCGTCGTCGACGACGACCCCCTCGTCGCCCGCTCCATCGCGCGAATCTTTCGGCACGACGAGGTCGAGGTCTTCACCGATGCGCCCAAAGCGCTCCGCAAGCTGCGCGAGGGGGCGAATCCGGATGTGATCCTTTGCGACCTCATGATGCCATCGATGAGCGGGGCAAAGTTCTACCAGGCGCTGCGCGAGCTCGACCCCGCGCTTGGCAGGCGGCTCGTCGTCGTGACCGGAGGCGCCTTCTCCGAGGAGTCTCGGGCCTTCGCTCGCTCCGGGGTGCCCCTCGTCCGCAAGCCCGTCGATGTGGCCGAGCTTCGGGCGGCGGTCGCCGCCATCGCCGAGCGTTCGTCACAGAACTAACGGCAACGTCCGCTGTGGTGGCAATCGCCGTTCGCCAATTGACGAGCCGCCTTGCCGGCATCAGCCTTACCACTTGCTCAGGAGGTCGTGATGGGTGCCCGGTCGCTTGCTTTCTTCGCTGTTCTCTCTCTCGCCGCGTGCGGATCCGATCGACGGGTCCCCGGGGGGCGTGGTTCCGACGGCGGTATCGTGACCGACGGTGGCTCGTTCTCGCGCCCGGACGTGGACCGCTCGTGCACACCGAGCGGCGCCGAAGGCACGCCGGAAACCTGCGGCGATGGAATCGACAACGACTGCAATGGGCTCTTTGACTGCTCCGACTATGCTTGCTCGGGGATCGGGGGCTGCCCCGAGTGCGGCACCGTCGAGACGCCCCTCGGCTCGCCCCTCGCGCTGCCGGACGGTGTGGGCAACATCCGTTGCACGACGGACGCCGACTGCCCGGGCGAGCAGCACTGCTTCACCATCGACGGGGCCATCGGCGGGACGCGGCAGGAGTGCCGCGAGTCGTACCGTTCGACCCTCAACTTCATCGGCTTCGGTTCGGCGGTCTTCGACTCCGTGAGCGACATCCAGTCGCTCTGCGTGACCATGGAGCACTCCTGGGTTCGCGATCTCGAGATCACCCTCGAGGCGCCGAACGGTGCGCGGGTGCGGCTGCAGCGCTTCCTGGGCCAGGAGGGCGGGGAGATCTACCTCGGACAGGCGAACGACTGCGACGACAGCGCCACGCCGGTTCCAGGCACCGGCGCCCGCTACTGCTGGACGCCCACCGCGAGCCGCCCGGCCATGCTTGAGTACGCCAACGGCGGCGGCGCGATGGACAGCGCGCCGAACTGCTCGGGCTTCGGGTCCGACGCCGACATGATGCCGCCGGGGGATTACAACGCCGCCGACGACTGGTCGGCTCTGATCGGGACGCCTCTCAACGGCGAGTGGACCCTCTCGGTCACGGACCTGTGGCCCAGCGACAACGGCTACATCTTCGACTGGTCGATCTCCTTCGATCCGAGCACCGTCGCCGACTGCTCTTCGCCGCTGATCTGAGCCACCCTCGTTCGGACGACGGGCTCGCCGACGAGAGGGGTCACCGACGGCGAGCGCAAAGAGGTGTTGGGCGGGCTGTTGGATGAGCCTTGGACGGAAGGCGCCGCCGTGGAGATGAACTTCGATGGGCTCGTGGGGCCGACTCACAACTTCGCGGGCCTCGCGTTCGGAAACGTCGCCTCGACGAAGAACGCCCGACAGCTCAGCAGCCCACGCGCCGCCGTGCTCGAAGGGCTCGCGAAGATGGCGGCGGTCCACGCTCTCGGCGTCCCCCAGGGGCTGCTGCCACCCCAGGAAAGGCCGCGTTTGGACGTGCTGCGCCGGCTCGGTTTCGAGGGGGACGACGGGGCGGTCGTGGGCCGCGCGGCGCGGGAGGCGCCAGGGCTGCTCGCCTCGGTCTACAGCGCCTCGGCGATGTGGGCGGCCAACGCGGCGACGGTGAGCCCGAGCGCGGACACCCGCGACGGGCGCGTGCACCTGACGGCCGCCAACCTCGTCAGCTCGTTGCACCGTTCGCTGGAGGCCGAATCCACCGGCCGCGCGCTCCGGCGCATCTTCGCGGGGGAACGCTTCGTGGTCCACGATGCGCTCCCGGCCTGTGAGACCCTCGGCGACGAAGGTGCCGCCAACCACACGCGGCTCCACGATGGCGGCGCAGGCCTCGAGGTCTTTGTCTACGGGCGCGCCGCAGGCGGAGCCCGGCCCCGGCGCTTCCCGGCCCGACAGACGCGGGAGGCCAGCGAAGCCGTCGCGCGGCTCCACGGCGTCCGGCGTGCACTCTTCGTCCGCCAGAACCCCGAGGCCATCGACGCCGGCGCCTTCCACAACGATGTCGTGGCCGTCGGACACGAGCGCGTGCTGCTCTGGCACGAGGACGCCTTCGCCGATGCCTCCGACATCGAGACCATGCGGCGCGAGCTGGCGGAGGAGGGCGTCGAGCTGTTGAGCTGGAGGGTGTCGCGGAAAGAGCTCTCCCTCTCGGAGGCGATCGAAACCTACCTCTTCAACTCGCAGATCGTCACGACGGAGGCCGGCTGGGTATTGGTCGCCCCGGCCGAGTGCGAGCGGAGCGCAGCGGCCCGTTCGGTGATCGCACGACTGACGACCGAAGGGCTGGCGAGCGTCCGCTTCCTCGAAGTGCGCCAGAGCATGCGCAACGGCGGCGGCCCCGCGTGCCTTCGCCTGCGGGTCGAGCTCACCGACGCCGAGCGCGAAGAGGTGAAGCCCACCTGTGTGTTCACTCCGGCGCTCCACCGCACGCTCGTCGCCTGGGCGCAGCGGCACTACCGCGAGACGCTCGCGCCGGCCGACCTCGCCGATCCGGCGCTCATCGAAGAGTCGCGCGCGGCCCTCGACGAGCTGACGCAGATCCTCGACCTGGGCGGCGACTTCTACGACTTCCAACGCTGAGGCCGCTCGCGGATGGGTCCGCCGTGGAGAGTCGACACGCTCGCTGCGGGCCGTGTGCCATCCTCCGCCTGAAATGCCCAGACGCCGCACGCTGCTCTGCCTGCTCATGCTCGCCTGCAGCGCGCGGGTCCGGGGTCAACCCGAGATCGCCGATTCCTGGCGCCGCGGCGCGGCGATCGACTGGGTGGGCGCTGGCCTGGGCTTCGCTGCGGCCCTGCGCCTCTCGCTGGCCCTCGACACGAATGCGCCCCGCTGGAGCGGCACGGGGCCGATGGACGCCTTCTTCCTGCGCCGCGCTCCGCGCGACCCGGCCCGCTGGCGGCGGCTGTCCCGAGCCAGCGACGTCTTGGCCTCGTTGGTCGTGGGCGCGAGCCTCCTCGACCCCGCCCTTGGCGCTTGGCGCGAGGGCGATCTCGGGCGGGAGCTGGCTCTGGTCGAGGTGCGCTCCTTGGCCCTGACCACCTTGGTCGTCACGGCGACCAAGTACGGGTTGGCGCGCCGGCGCCCACGGTGCACGGCCGAGGGTCGAGGGAGGCAGGGTTGCGCATCGAGCGACCATCGGAGCTTCGTGAGCGGGCATGCGGCGTTCGCCTGGACCGCGGCCACGGCCCTGTGCACCGTCCGCCGCCACGTCGTGCTCTACGGGTCGCGCATCGCGGATTGGACGGGTTGCGCGGCGTCGCTGGCGCTCGCGACGGCCACTGCCGCGCTACGGGTCGCCGCACGCCGCCACTATCTCAGCGACGTGGTGGTCGGTGCCGTGCTCGGGTTGGTCTCGGGGTGGCTGCTGCCGGCGCTGGCGACTTTTGGGCTGGGCGAGCCCTGAGGGCCTCCACTTTCTTGCCGGACGCCCCCTCGGCTCCGTAGCTTCGAGCCATGCGCGCTCTGTGCCTCGTCCTGGCCGTGTCTTTT
This sequence comes from Polyangiaceae bacterium, assembly GCA_027009115.1. GTDB lineage: Bacteria > Myxococcota_A > Polyangia > Polyangiales > Houyiibacteriaceae > JALVDI01. Next base: position 10,675 of record JALVDI010000012.1, read on the forward strand.
GCCGGCTGCGTCTTCAACAACGTCAGCGCCGAGGAGAAGCTGCGCGACTCGGTCGTCGGCCTCAACGACGAGGTCCGCTGGAATCGCCTCGACCTCGCCACCCTGCGGGTTGCCGCGCCCTTCCGGCTGCAGTTTCGCGCGACTCACCACGCTTGGCACCGGGACCTCCAGATCGCCGACTCCGAGATCGTCCAGGTACGCGTCGCGGACGAGGACCGCGACGAGGCTACCAGCTTCGTCACCGTGTCCTGGTACGACACGCGCTCGATGATCCTCCACAGCACGACCCTCAGGCAGGAGTGGCGTCGCACCGTCAACGGCTACGTGCTGGTGTCCGAGGAGGTCACCGACGGCGACGAGCGGCTGCTGGCGATCCCCGCAAGCCTGCGTCCGGACGACGGAAGCGGCGACGAAAGCGAGGACGAGCTCGCCTCGCTCTGATCGTTCCTCTGGACTGGGACGTCGCGGGCTTCTCAGGTCGCCCGTGCCGATTCGTGCTATCGAGTGCTCCCTATGACGATGGTGATCGGCATCGCCGGCGGAACAGGGTCGGGCAAGACGACGGTCGCTCAGAAGATCCAGTCCGCCCTCCCCGTCGACAAGGTCGATCGCATCGAGCACGACAGCTACTACCGCGACCGGCCGGACCTGACCTACGACGAGCGCTGTCAGCTCAACTTCGACCACCCGAGCTCGCTGGAGACCTCGCTCCTCGTCGAGCACGTCCGCGCGATCCGTCAGGGCCGCTCCATCGACGTCCCGATGTACGACTTCGCGACCCACCGGCGCAAACCGGAGACGCGGCGGGTGCAGCCGCGGGACGTGCTCATCGTCGAGGGCATCCTGGTGCTGGCGGACAAGGCGTTGCGGGAGCTGATGGATATCAAGCTCTTCGTGGACACCGACGCCGACATCCGGGCGTTTCGCCGCATTCGCCGCGACATCGAGAAGCGCGGCCGCACCTTCGATCAGATCCGGGACCAGTACTACAAGACGGTCCGGCCGATGCACCTGCAGTTCGTCGAGCCTTCCAAGCGTTGGGCGGATCTCATCATCCCCGAGGGAGGCGACAACCGGGTCGCCCTCGACATCCTGATCGCGAAGATCCAGAGCATCGCCCGCTGAGGCCGCCTGTCCGGGACGAATCGAAGGTGTATCCTCCCAGCCGCATGAGCGCCGTCGTCGCCGCGGGCAACCCTCAGACGGCCGAAGCCGGGGCCGCGATCCTCCGCGCTGGAGGCAACGCCGTCGACGCGGCGATCGCCGCCGGGCTCGCGGCCTTCGTCGCCGAACCGCTCCTGGCGAGCGCGGGCGGCGCAGGCATGATGGTCGTCTCCCTTGGCGGCGAGCCCGCGCGTGTCGTGGACTTCTTCTCGCCGGTCCCCGGCCTAGGGGGCACGCCCGCCGCACGCGACTTCCTTCCCCTCGAGATCGATTTCGGCGCAGCGGTGCAGGTCTTCCACGTCGGTCGCGGGAGCGCGGCGCCCCCGATGGCGCTTCCGGGGTTGGCGGAGGCCAGCCGACGCTTCGGGCGGCTCCCCCTCCAGGCGCTGATCGGCCCGGCCTGTGAGCTCGCCGAGTGCGGCGCGACCGTCTCGCCGGAGTCGGCCAACGTCTTCTCGTTGCTCTGGCCCATCAACCGGCTCTCGGAGGCGACGATGGCCGCCTACTCTGCGACGGACGCACCGCCGAGGCCCGGCACCCGACACCCGATGCCGGCCATGGTTCCAGTCCTCGAGGCCTTCGCGCGCCACGGCGGCACCCCGCCACCGCTCGAAGAGGCGATCCTCGACGGCTTCGGCCTCGGCGCCGGAGGCTGCATCACTCGGGAGGATCTGCGGCACCCCGTCCGCGTCCTCGAGCCGCGGACCTTCAAGCTGGGCGGCTGGCGGGTCTCGACGTCGCCGCGGGTCGGGGGCGAGCTCGTGCGGGTCATCGTCTCGCACCTCGCCGAGCCGCCCGCTCGCACGTATCCCCAGGAGGTGCGCCGTATCGCCGAGGCCTGCCGCGAAGGCCACCGCGCGCAGGTCCGTCATGCGGATTCGCTCCTCGGCAGCACGACGCACATCAGCGTGCTCGATCACGAGGGAGGGGCCGCGAGTGTGACGCTCACCAACGGTGAGGGTTGCGGCTACTTGATCGACGGCACGCCCATTCAGCTCAACAATTTTCTCGGCGAAGAGGATCTCAACCCCGCGGGCTTCTTCCGATACGCACCGGGGACGCCGCTCCCGAGCGCCATCGCTCCAACGGTGGCTCGGAGCGACGCCGAGGTGCTCGCGCTCGGAAGCGGTGGCGCCAACCGTATCCGGAGCGTGGTTTCGCAGGTGCTCTACCGCGTCGTGATGGGTGGCGAAGACCTCGACGAGGCGGTGCTCGCGCCGCGGGTCCACGCCGAGGAGGACACCGTGTGGCTCGAGATGGCCGACCGCCCCGAGCCCTCCGAGACGCTTCACGCGCTGCACGAGTCGTTCGCGCGGGTGTTCGAGTTCCCCACCCGTGCGTTCTTCTTCGGGGGAGTGCACGCGGCCCTCGCGCGTGGCGGGGAGGTGCAGGGGGTGGGCGACCCGCGCCGCGGCGGGTACGTCGTTCAGCTCGAGGGCTGAGGGGTTTGGGAGGGGCATCCGCCGCTCCGTGGCGCCGCGGCTTCCCCAGACCCATGCTTGCGGCGTGCTCGCTCCGCCCATCCGTTGGCTGCTCGTCGTGTTGTTCGTCGTTTTCGGTGCGCACGCCCTCGCGGCAGGGCGGCCGGCAGGTTGCTTGGCGATCGTCTCGGCGCTCGTGCTGGCCGCCGGCTACTTCCTCTACGGATCCGTCCACACCGCCTTCGTCGCCTTGCGCCGGGGCGATCTGGCGCGGGCGCATGGGCTGATCACCCAGACGGCGCCGCGCTGGCTAACGCCAAAGACACGTGCCTACTATCACTGGGTGAGAGCCGCCCTCGCCGAAGCACGGGGGCAGATGCCCGAGGCCATCGACGAGCTCGAGCAGGCGCTGGCCCGGCCGCTCCGGAGCGACCGCGAGCGCATCTTGGCCCTCGGGACCCTCGCGGCGCTCCGGGCCAAGACCGGCGAGCGGGACGCGGCTCTCGAGGCACTCGACGAGGCAGAGCGCCTGGGCCCCAGCGGTGAGGTCACGCGCCTGCTGTCACGAATTCGTGACGATCTGCACTCGGCGGGGCGGCCCGTTGACCCCTCCGCGTCCCTGGGGGAAGGTGCGGGCAAGAACTGCGAGGACGAACCATGAAGACTATCAGCAAGCTCGGACTCATGACACTGCTCGCCTTCGGCGTGGCATGTGGCGGCGACGACGACGGCGTCGATGCGGCCATCGACGGCTCCATGGCGGACGGCGGTGTCGACAGCGGACGCGCGGACGCAGGCTCCGATGCTGCGACGATGGACGCTGCGACGATGGACGGGGCGACGATGGACGCTGCGACGATGGACGCCGCCATGATGACCGACGGCATCGCCGAGGTCCGCGCGGCCGCCCCCGGAGCGCACGCGCCTGCTCTGCCGGTGCGCGGCGTGACCGTCACCTTCGTCCGCGGCGCCGAAGCGCCGGACCCTGCCGGCTTCTTCGTCCAGGCCGAACAGACGGGCCCCGCGCTTTTCGTGGCCGTCGACCCGACGACGCTGACGCCCACCCCAACGGCGGGCGACGTCGTCGATTTCGACGTGACGGAGACGGCGGTCTCCGGTGGCCAGCTCCGGGTCACGATGCTCTCGGGCTACGCGCGTAGCGCGACCGGCACCGACGTCTCGGCCCTCGTCCAGGATCTCAGCACGGCCGCCGATGTCGTTTCGGCCCTCGATTCCTACGAGAGCGAGCTGGTCACCTTCTCGGGGACGCTCACCGGTCTCTCCTTCGGCGCCGGCGGTGCGCACAAGCAGATCCAGCTCGTGACCGCCGGTCTCGACGATCCCCTGCTCACCTTCCGCGCGACGGGGACCCTCTTCGTTGACAACGGTCTGCACGACGGCTGCGTCGTGACCGTCGGTCCCTCGCCGCTGTGGCGCTTCAACACCCGCGCGCAGGCGCAGGCCTACTCCATGGCCGACCTGAGCGTGACCAGCTGTCCGGCGACGACCGGCGCGACGCCGGGGGCCGATCAGCTCGTCATTACCGAGATCTTCTACGACTACGACGACGGCACGACCAGCAGCGACCGCGACCGCGAGTGGTTCGAGATCCACAACCCGAGCGCGACCGAGACCTACAACCTGATCGGCTGCGAGCTCTTCGACGCCTCGAATACGGCGCTCGTCACCGACGACGTGCCGATCGGTCCGGGCGCGTATGTGGTCATCGGCGACTTCGCCTCGGAGGCCTCTCCTCTTGCCGATCTCCCCTTCAGCTTGAACAACGGCGGCGACACCGTCGGGATCCGTTGCAGTGGGGTCGTGGTCGATCAGGTGGACTACGACGACACGGGCGATTGGGCGGACGCTGCCGGCGTTTCGTTGCAACTCAGCCGCGGCCTGGGGAGCGCCGACAACGACTTCGGCAACAACTGGTGTGCCACCGACGCTGCCGTCGCAACCTACGGCACCGGCGGCCAGGGCGGTACGCCGGGCGCCGAGAACTCCCTGTGTCCCAGCACGGTGATCTTCAGCGAGTACCTCGAAGGATCGCGCAACAACAAAGCGCTCGAGGTTTCGGTCATCGCCGGCGCGGCCATCGCGCTGCCGGGCTGCGAGATCCGCCGCTACAACAACGGGGCGACGACCCCGAGCGGCACATACACCTTTGACGGCGCCGGCACCCTCGCTCGCCGCGAGGCCTTCACCGTGTGCAACCCAGGGGCCACCTTCGCCGCTTCCTGCGATGCGACCGATTCGATCACCTTCTTCAATGGCGACGACGCCCTCGAGCTCTACTGCGACGGAGTCCTCGTGGATTCGATCGGGCAGGTCGGGGTCGACCCTGGCACGGCCTGGTCCGCGGGCGGCGTCTCGACCGCGAACATGACCCTGCGGCGTAGCTGCACGGTCACGATGGGCGACACGGACTCCACGGACGCCTTCGACCCGTCGGTCGAGTGGGTGGCCGCCGCCATCGACGACGCGACCGACCTGGGCATGTACACCTGCCGCTGAGCGGCAAGCCTCGAAGTCCGCGCGAGCGGCGCGATGCACCGAAGGCCCCGCGTGAGCGGGGCCTTCTTCGTGCGCCCACGGCTGCGGCCGCTCGGATCCGCGCGTTCGGGTTCAGGCGCCGGCGGCCGCCTTGCCCGGATCGTAGACGTCGGCCTCGACGAAGACGTAGCGCGCCCGGGGGATCGTGCTGCGGATGCGGTGCTCTAGCTCGTTGGTCCGAGCGGCGACCTCTTCGACGTTCAGCGCGCCATCCCACTCGAGCTTGAGCGCGACGAGGAACTCGTCCTCACCGAGCTGCATGGTCCGCATATTCATCAGCCGCACGACCCCAGGGGTCTCGGCGACGAGGGCGCGGATGGCGTCCTGCGCCTCGCCCGATGCGGCCTCGCCGATGAGCAAGGACTTCGTCTCGCGCGCCACGAGGAACGCGATGACCACAAGGAGGCCGCCGATGGCGAAGGTCGCGTACACGTCCCAGTAGGGGTTGCCCGTCGTCAGGACGAGCGCCACGCCGCCAAGAGCCAGCAGCAGCCCCACCAGCGCGCCCGTGTCCTCCATCCAGATGACGATGATCTCGGTGGACTTCGAGCTCTCGATGAAGCTCAGCAGCCCCTCCTTGCCCCTCAGACGGTTCACCTCCTTCGTTGCCGCCAGCCATGAGTAACCGTCGAGGAGGATGCCGAAGAGCAGCACCCCAATGGCCACCTCGGGGTGAGTCATGGAGTAGCGCTCCCCTGCCTCCTCCAGGGCGTGGAGCTCGGCGAGCTTGTGCAGCCCTTCGTAGATCGCGAACAGCCCCCCCAACGTGAAGAGCATCACCGCGACGATGAAGCTCCAGAAGTAGCTCTCCATCTTGTAGCCGAAGGGGTGCTGCGCGTCGGGGGGTTTGGCGGCCTTCTTCATGCCCCAGAGCAACAGCACCTGGTTGCCGGTGTCGGCGACCGAGTGGATCGCCTCGGCCATCATCGAGGCCGAGGCCGTGATGAAAAACGCGACGAACTTCGCGCACGCGATGCCCGCGTTGGCCATGAGCGCCAGATAGATGACCTTCTTCGAGCCGTGAGCCATGGCGTCCTCCGGCGCGGACTGTAGTGGGCAGGGGCAGCTCGGTGAAGCCCGGCAGAGATCGGGTCGACAAAACCCGCTACGATGGTGGCGATGATCTTCCGCCAGCTCTTCGACGTCGAGTCTTCGACCTACACCTATTTGATCGCCGATCCCGTCAGTCGGGAGGCCGTGATCATCGATCCCGTCTTTGAGAAGCACGACCGCGACCGTGCTCTTCTGCGGGAGCTTGGCTTGACGCTCACCCATACCCTGGACACGCACCTGCACGCCGACCACGTCACGGGCGCGTGGCTGATGAAGCGAGCGCTCGGCAGCAAGATCGTCCTGTCCGGACGTTACGGCGCCGAGGAGGTGGACGTACCGGTCGACCATGGCGACACGATCCGCGTCGGGCACTTCGCCCTCGAGGTGCGTGCGACGCCGGGTCACACCGCCGGCTGCGTGAGCTACGTGTTCGCCGACCGGGTCTTCACCGGCGACGCGCTGCTCATCCGCGGCGCAGGGCGCACCGACTTTCAGCAGGGCGACGCCCGGCAGCTCTACCATTCGATCCGCGAGCAAATCTTCTCGCTCCCCGGCGACACCCTCGTGTTCCCCGCCCACGACTACGCGGGCCGTACCGTGAGCTCCGTCGCCGAGGAGCGCGCCCACAACCCCCGCGTCGGCGGCCAGGCGAACGAAGAAGACTTCGCCGGCTTCATGGAGAACCTGGGCTTGCCGCACCCCAAGAAGATCGACGCCGCGCTGCCCGCGAATGCCCGCTGCGGCAAGCCCGAAGGGGGGGCACCTCCGGCGAAGCCCGCCTGGGGTCCGGTCGTGATGACCTACGCCGGTATCCCGGAGATCGATCCGGCGTGGGTGGCGGAGCATCGGCGCGAGCTGACGCTCCTCGACGTGCGCACGGACGAAGAGCTTCGGGGGGACCTGGGGAGGCTCGAGGACGCCGTGCACATCCCCCTGGACCTGCTCCGCGACCGCCTCGACGCGCTCCCCCGCGACAAGCCGGTGGTCTCTGTCTGCCGCTCCGGTCGCCGCTCCGCGATGGCGACGACGATCCTGCGGCGGGAGGGCTTCGACGCGGCGAATGTGGCCGGCGGAATGCTTCGTTGGCGCGACCTGGGCTTGCCCTCCGGCTAGGGATGCGCCACCGGCCCCGCCCAGTCCACGGATCCATCGACGATCGCTGTTGAGATGGGCCCGCCGATCGATCGAAAACGCGCGAGCGACCGAAGCCACCCGCGCGTCTTCTCATCGAGGCGATGCGCCCTACGATGGGCTCAGAGCGCCATCTCCTTGAGCTTCTTCAGCGGCGTGACCTTCACCTTCACGGTGGCGGGCTTCGCGGGGATGTCCATGAGCTCGCCGGGCTTGAACGGGTTGGGCACTCCCTTCTTGGCCGGACGCGCCGGCTTCTTCACGGCCTTGATCTTGAGCAGGCCCGGGAGGGTGAACACGCCCACACCACCGCGCTTCTTGAGGTGGCGATGGATGATGTTCGTGAGCTCGTCGAAGACGGCCGCGACGTCCTTCTTGGTGAGCCCGGTGTTCTCCGCGATCTCCGCGAAGAGAGCGCTCTTGGTCATCGGCTTCTCGAGTTTCTTGGCTGCCATGGTGTTCGTCTCTCCTTGCGCCCCTTGAGCGCGTGTGCGTGCGCATTTCTGCTCAGCGATCCGCGCTTTGCAAGCTGAAACTTCGAAAAAGCCAGGCTCAATGAGATCGAGAGGCGGCCGCCCTGGCGCTCCCGCGCCAGGGTCGAGGAGCGCTCGCGGCCTTCGCCGGCGGGGTCCCAGGCAGCCGCCGAGGGCGCAGGAGCGCGCCTCCCCAGGGGGCGTCGAGGCGCCGAACTCATCGAGATTTACTGCGAAAAACAGGAGGCCGGCGGGTCGACCCTTGGACCTTGGCTCTTCCGAACGGAGGGTCACGCCGGGCTGCCTCCGGGAGTGCCCCCCGCGCGCGTGGCCCAGGCCGTCGTGAC
>JALVDI010000013.1 GCA_027009115.1 Polyangiaceae bacterium
GGCCGCCGTGGCGCGATGGCTTGCTGGCACGATCGCTGCTGAAGCCGTGCCTCATGAACGATCGGGCGCATTCGGGCAGGGACGGCGTCGAGTTTCCGGAGGACGTGGCCACCACGCCGGCGTCGCCGCGCTTCCTCCTCGGCCACGACGAGGACGCCGAGACCTTGGTCGCACCGCGAGCCGCCATCTTCCCTCAGAGCGTCGATGCAAGCGCGGAAGGCCACCTGCTCCTGCAGAAGAGGAAGCAGCCGCCCGCCTTGCCGATCGCCCTCGTCCGCCGAAAGGACGCCTGGGTGGACGAGCTCCCGCCCGCCGCGCGCCGTGTGCTGGAGGAGGCTCAGGCCCTGAGGCCGAGCTGGCCACTGCGGCCTCGGGTGGAAGGCTCGGTGGCGCGGCCGCGGCAAAAGATCCCTTCGCTGGTGACCCGCAGGCGAGGGGCCGCGCTCCGGTGAGCCTTCTTCGGGTGCCCGCCGAACACCAACCGCACGCGGCGGTGTGGATGGCGTGGCCCTACCGCGAGGACGAGTGGCCCGATCTGGCGGCGGCGCAGCGGGAAGTCCTCGCCTTCGTCGAGGCGATCGCGGACACGGAGCGGGTGCGGCTGCTCGTCCACCCGGGCGTGGAAGCGCCGGCCGTGCCCGAGGGCGTCGACACGCCGCGGCTCGCCTACGGGGACTGCTGGACCCGGGACACGGGGCCGATTTTCGCCGAGCGGGACGGCTCGCAGGTGGCCTTGGTTTTTCGCTTCGACGGGTGGGGGGGCAAGTACCGCATGCCCGGCGACGAGGACTTGGCCGCACGCATCGCGGCCTTCGCGGGCGTGCCGAGCCTCCGCCACGACTGGGTGCTGGAAGGTGGGGCCGTCGAGTTCGACGGCGCGGGCATGCTCCTGACGACCCGCTGCGTCGAGCGGCGCAATCCCGGACGGGACGTGGAGGCGCAGCTCCGGCAGGCCTTCGAGGTCGAGAAGGTCGTCTGCCTCGACGGAGCACTGGCCAACGACCACACGGACGGGCACATCGACACGCTCGCACGCTTCGTGGCGCCTGGGCGGGTGGCGTGCATGGTGCCCGGGCCCGAGGATCCGAACGCCGGCGTGCTCCAGAACGTGCGGCGGGGGCTCGAAGCGGCGGGCCTGGAGGTGGCGCTCCTCCCTTCCCCCGGGGCCGTGCGCGACGGGCGGGGGCGGCTGCTGCCCGCGAGCTACTGCAACTACTATCTGGCGAACGCTCAGGTGCTGGTGCCGACCTATGGCGTCGGCGCCGACGAAGCCGCCCTCGAAGCGCTGGCGGCGCTCTTCCCCGAGCGCAAGGTTCGGGGCATCTCGGCCCGCGCGATCGTCGAAGGGGGTGGCGCCCTGCACTGCATCACGCAACAACAGCCCGCATGAGGGAGCTGTGTGTAGCGGTCGTTCAATGCCCCTTGGGCGACGCCGAGGTGGCGACGAATCTGGCGCGGGTCGAAGCGGCGATCCGAAGCGCGGCGGCCGCGGGCGCGCAGCTGATCCTCCCGCCGGAGCTGCTGGAGGGGAGCTACTTTCCTCAGCGGGAGGACGAGGGCTTCTTTGACCGCGCGCACGAGCTCGAAGGGCACCCGACCCTCGCGCGAATGGCCGCCCTCGCCGCTGAGCTGGAGGTCGCGCTGCCCGTGTCGTTCTTCGAGCGGGCGGGCCAGGCGTTCTACAACAGCCTCGCGATGATCGACGCGGACGGACGACTCCTGGGAGTGTATCGAAAGAGCCACATCCCCGACGGCCCTGGCTACGAAGAGAAGTTCTACTTCCGCCCCGGAGACACGGGGTTTCGGGTGTGGCAGACGCGATACGGTCGCGTCGGCGTGGGGATCTGCTGGGACCAGTGGTTTCCGGAGGCTGCCCGCGCCATGACCCTGATGGGCGCGGAGGTGCTGCTCTACCCCACGGCGATCGGCTCGGAGCCGGAGCAGCCGGAGCTGGACACCCGGGATCCCTGGCAGCGCGTGATGATCGGCCACGCGGTAGCGAACGCGATACCCGTGGCGGCGGCCAACCGTGTGGGGGTGGAAGGGGCGATCACCTTCTACGGCTCGTCGTTCATCGCGAACGCCCGGGGCGACAAGGTCGCCGAGCTCGACCGGGAGGAGAGCGGCTGGGCCGCCGCGACTTTCGATCGCGAAGCGCTGCGCCGTGAGCGGGCGGCCTGGGGCTTCTTTCGGGATCGCCGCCCCGAGCTCTATGGGGTGCTGCTCTCCGCCGACGGAGGCGAGGTCAGCGGCACCTGAACCGCGACGGGGTCCCGCGGTGTGGGGGGCGCGCCGGAGGAACGCAAGGCACCGACGTAGATCGTGTCGGCGGTGAGACCTCGGTGCCGCGAGACCACCACGTCGCCGGCCCGGAGGTGCGCTGGGGAGACGGTCCCGTCAAAGAGGAGGTCAACCCGGCGAGGCCGAGGACGGCGACCGAGGCGCAGCGCGAGGTCGTTGGGGCAGGGGCCGTGGGCGCGGAGCTCGAGGACGAGGTCGGCGCCGTCCCGGTAGGCCGCCTGCACGGCGAGGCACGCAGCGAGCCGCTGGGGATGGCCACGCCGGCGCGCGTGGCGCAGGAACCGTCGGGGGTTGGCCCCTCGTCGAAGGAGAAGCCAGGGGGGCGCGACCACGACAGGGCCGTAGTCCGGGCGCGCCATCCAGGTTCGGGCGAGCGGCTCCTCGACGGTCCGAAGCAAGGTTTCGCGGTGGGCGAAACGTTGCCGGTGGCGGAGATCGAGGACGACGTGCGTGGCGCCCCGGTCGGGCGGCGGACCCCGATGCACCCGAGGGCGTTCGGCGAGGTGCGGCAGCAGCGGGTCGGGCGCTTGCACGGAGCGGCTGTCCTCGATCGCCGCAAGGATCTGGGCGCTGGCCAGGGTCCGCGCGTCGGCTCGGAAGGCGCCCGATGCAGGATCGACACCTTGGGTACCGAGCCCGATACCTAGCGTCGCCGCGAGCGCAAGGGTCGCCACCCGGCTGCGCAAACGGTCCAGGGCCACGATCGTCGCCATCGCGAGGAAGGGGAGCGCCGGCGTGAGGTAGTGCGAGTCGAGGTGGGTCGTGGTCGGAAAGTGCGACAGGAGGTTCATGGCCAGCAGAGGCACCGCGGGCAACAGCCAGCGCGGAGCGAGCACCGGGAGCAGCGCGAGGGGCGCCAGGACCCGGGGGAGGTAGCTCCAGCGGGCGGGCGTGCTCAGGTGGGCGAGGACGGCGGCGGGGTCCGTGAGCCAGCGGAGCATCGCCGCCCCCAGCGAGTCGCCCCAAGGCCCAAAGTGAAGCTCGAAGGAGCCCGTCGAGGGTGCGAAGGCGGGGTGGAGGACCTGGACGAAGGCGAGCAGGTAAGCCATCGAGGCCGCGGCCAGGGTAAGGGCGACGGGGCGCCAGGGGCGCCGGCCGGCGGCGAGGAGCGCCAGCAGGGCGACGACCAGCGCCAGGTCCTCGCGGCAGGCCAGGGCCCCGAGGCAGGCGAAGACGAAGCCGCGGCGGTCGCCGACGTCGAGGCGCTCCACGGCCCACGCGAGGGGCAGCAGCGCGAGGGTGCCCGGGTGCGCCTCGTAGGTCACGACGTGCCCGAGGTTGGGGTGGGCAAGGAGCGCCGCGAAGCCGACGGGCCAGCCGACGGGGCCCAGGCGGCGCTCGCCCGCGCGACCGAGGAAGGCGCCCGCACCCACGGCGGCAGCCGCTTGGGCGGCCAGGAGCGTGGCCGGAGTTCCCAAAGCGGCCCCGAGCCAGCCGAGGGGAAGGAGCACGGGCGATACGTGGAGCCCAAGGACGTGGGCGTCGAGGAAGGGGTCCCAGAGGTCGAAGCGTGCCAGTCCCCAGGCCATGCGCGAATAGAAGGCCAGGTCGAAGGTTCGATTGTGATACGTCGCGAAGCGCGCGTAGGCCAAAGCGAAGAGCGCAGCCCAGGCGAGCAGCGAGGCCGCGATCTTGGAGCGTCCGGCTTGCATCGGAATGATGATGGGCTCTAGCAGGAGAGCCGGAGGAACCCCAAGGGCTTGCCTGGATCGCCGGGGGCAAGCTGCTAGTCCCGAATCATGGTTCGGTGGCGTGGCTTCTACGCGATTGTCGATCCGGCGGTCTGCGAGCCGCTGGAGACCACCGACGCGATCCTCGCCGGAGGCTGCGGCGTCCTCCAGCTGCGCGACAAACGCGGCGACGACCGTGCAACCCTGCGCTTGGCCCGAGAGCTGTCGCGCCGGTGCCGAGCCGCCGGGCGCCCCTTCGTGATGAACGACCGCCTCGACCTGGCGCTCTTGGCGGGCGCCGACGGCCTCCACCTGGGCCAGGACGACCTCCCCATCGAGGATGCCCGGCGGCTCTTCGGAGGACCGATCGGCCTGTCGACCCACAGCCTCGACCAGGCGCGGGAGGCGGCCAGGCGCGGGGCCGATCTCCTTGGCTTCGGCCCGATTTTCGCGACCGCGACCAAGGAGGACGCCGAGCCGCCCGTCGGCTTGGAAGGGCTGGCCGAGGTCTGCCGGGCCGTGGACATCCCGGTCGTAGCCATTGGGGGATTGAGGGTCGTCGACGCCTCCCCCGTCCTGGCGGCCGGTGCGGCCATGGGCGCCGCGATCGGGGCCGTCTGCGGCGCCGAGGATCCCTTGCGGGCGGCACGGGCGTTCCACGAGGCCTGGTCGTGATCGAGTGGGCTCTCGGGGCCGGGCTCCTGGTCGCTGCGGGCCTGCTGTACCGCTCGCTAAACGAAGGTCGCGCTCGGGCACGTCGCGAACAGGACATACCGGACAACCCCTGCCTCGAGAGCCCCCGGGGCCTTCGGGTCGACGACGTCTTGCTCTACGGCGGCACGGAGCTGTGGCTGGCCGGCTGCTTCGAGCTGGATGAGGAAGGGCTCGTGGCCCGGGTCTTCCGCACCCCGGGCAACCGCGCCGCGGCGTGGGTGCTGCAGCTCGACGAGGAGGGCCTGGAGTTGGCGCTGGCCCACGAGACGGATGCGGTGCCGGAAGGGACGGTGCCGGCGGAGCTCACCGTGGAGCATATGCGTTACACGCTGAGGCGGCGCGCGTCGGTCGTCGTGCACCGCGCCGGCGCCGAGCTGCCGCAGGCTCCCTCCCGCGGCGAGATGACCCTCCTCGCCGGCCCCGGGGAGCGCGTTCTTCTCGTGTTGGACTTTGTGGGTGGCCCGCGTCTCGCCCTTCGAGGAGAGCGCGTGCCGCCCGAGATGCTCGAACTCTTGCCCGCAGGAGACCCGGAACCCTGATCGATGCGGGCTCTCAGCCGCTGGCGGCCTTCGCCTCGAAGAAGCCGATGGCGCTCTCGACACAAGCGCCGAGGGCCGAGGTCACGAGCTTGGCCACGGCGTCTTCGTTCTGCTTGAGCGCCTCGTAATACCGCTGGCGTTGCGTCGCCGGGATGATCACCGGCGGGTAGCCCTGCCGCAAGAGCAGGAGGTTCATCACCAGCCGAGCGACCTTCCCGCTCTGCCGAGGGAAAGGGTAGATCTGCAGGATGTTGTAGTGCGTCTTGGCGGCCAGGCGCACGGCGTGCGTCGAGCGCTTCGTCTCCGGCGCGTTGACCCACTGGATCACCTGACGCATCCGGTAGGAGATCTTCTCCGGGGGACTGATCTCGTGGAAGTAGAGCCGATGCAAGGGCATGTCCTTGCGGTAGGTCGGCTGCGCGCGGCCCTCGAGCTCTTCCGGCGCGAGCTGCGCGTAGATCTTCTTGACGACGTCGAGGGTGAGCGAGAAGCGCTTTTTCTCCGCCATCTCGCGAATCATCGCGATCGCCGCACGGTGGTTGTGGATCTCGTCGTAAACGGGAAGCAACGCGGCGTCCGCCGGGGGTTGCTCCTGCATGGCCGACTTGAGCTCCTCTTCGGAGTAGACGACCCCTTCGAGGGCGGAATCGTGGTAGATCCACGACATCTCGAGGGTCTGCTCGAACTCCCGCGACAGCTCCGGACCCGCTGCCTTCTGAAGCTCCTGGAGCCGCGCCACGCGCGACTCGAGGCTCGCGCCCTGAAGCTGTTGAACCAAGCCGGACCCTCCTGAAGAGTTGGCATGC
>JALVDI010000014.1 GCA_027009115.1 Polyangiaceae bacterium
AGGTCTGTTTCGAGCCGCCAGCGGTGGGACCCTCTTCCTTGACGAGATCGGCGAGCTGCCGCTGCCCGTTCAGGCCAAGCTGCTGCGGGCTACGGAGACGCGGGAGATTCTTCCTGTGGGAAGCGATCGGCCGCTGCGGGTGGACACTCGACTGCTTTCGGCGACTCACCGGGACCTGAACGCGATGGCGGCCGAAGGTACGTTTCGGGAGGACTTGCTCTACCGGCTGGGTGTGTTTCGCCTGGCTGTTCCGGCGCTGCGCGACCACGCCGAGGACATCCCCACGATGGTTGCACGTTTCATCGCCAGGCAGAGCCGCGAACAGAAGAAGCAGGTGTTCGGTTGCGAGCCCGAGGCCCTACGTCGCCTCATGCGTTACGCCTGGCCAGGCAATGTGAGGGAGCTCTCGAACGTCATCGAACGGGCGGTCGTGCTCTGCGATGGGGAGCGGGTCGGCGTGGCCGACCTGCCCCTCGAGCTGCAGGGCGACGAGTCCGAGAGCACGCGTCTGCACGACGCGATCGCGGCGTTCGAGAGGCGTCACATCGCGTCGGTCTTGGCTACCTGCGGCGGTAGTCGCGAGAAGGCCGCGGACCTGCTCGGCATCTCGCCTGCGACCCTCTATCGGCGCCTCGCTCAGCTTGGGCTCAAGGGCTACCGCGGCGCCTCCTCTCAAAGCTGAGAGGCCCCTGACCCCTTGGGCTCTCATCTATGGGGGGACGCCTCTCGGCGGAACCTCCGCCGGGGTTCACAGGCCTTGGCCCAGACATTGCTCTGGCTCGCGGGCGACGAGACCCGTCTCACCAAATTAGGGAGGTTGGAGATGAGCAAGGAGACTCTGGGCCGGCGTGAAGTTTTGAAGCGGGCCCTGACGGTTGTGGGTTCCGTGGCGCTGCTTCCCGCGATTGGGGCGTGCGGCGGAGGTGAGGAGGGCCTCTCCTGCACCGACACGGCCGGCCTCAGTCCCGCGGATGTCGCGACGCGCACGAGCAACGCGTACGTGGATCACTCGCAGTTCAGTGACAAGAACTGCCTCAACTGCCAGTTCTATCAGGCGGGTGCGTCGAACCAATGCGGAACCTGCACCGTCGTTCGCGGGCCGATCAACCCTGAGGGCTACTGCAACCTCTGGGCGGCCAAGCAGAGCTAGCGTGCGGGTCCCTCCCGAGCGGACGGCGCTACGGACCGGCGGCGAGATGTCGGGCGTCTCGCTCGATCGCCACGAGGCCGGCACGATCCGTGTCGTACTGGCCTCGGACCACCCCATGGCGGTCCACGAGCAGAAGCTTGCCGCTGTGCGCGATATCGAAGCCGGGTCGTCGATCGTCGGGTTGGCCCATGCGGCCATGGAGGATCTCGACGACCACACGCCGTACTTCTTGGGTCGGCCCCGTCAGGAACGACCAGCGCTCAGGGTCCGCCCCGTGACGTTCCGCGTAGGCCGCCAGGGTCGCCGGGGTGTCGACCTCAGGGTCGACCGTGATCGAGACGAAGCGCACGTCCGTGTCGGCTAGACGCCGCTGGAGATTGGCGACGTGCGTCGTGAGGAGCGGGCAGATCGAGGTGCACGACGTGAACATGAAGTTGGCGATCCACACGTGGCCTCGAAGGGTGTCGCTCGAAAACGGGTCGCCGTTCGAGTCGGTCAGCGTAAAGGGCCTGACCACAAAAATTTCAGGGAGGTCGTCGTCGCTTTTGCATGCCGAGAGAAGCGGCAGCGCGGCGAGCACCAGCACCAAAGTGAGTGGATACGACGAACGCAGAGCTCCCACGACGGGGAGCATAGAGGAGCCGTGGGGATGAGCCAGAAGATCATCGCTGGTTTCGTGACCGCCTTTCTGTTGATGGGCTGCCGCGACCAGGAACGTGACCAGGAACAGGAGCCTGCCGGCGAGGCGCCGGCGGCGAACGAGGAGAGTCTTCCTGAGGGCGATCCGGCGACGGGACTGCCGAGCGGCGAGATGCGCACGGTCGAGGTCACCGACGCCAAGATTGCGCAGGGTGCCGAAATATATGCGCGCAACTGCGTCGCCTGCCACGCGGAAGAGGGAGCGGGCCGCCTTGGGACCGGGCCAGCGCTCAACAGCGCGACCTTCCTTGCGGCGGCCAGCGACGACTTCTTGTTCCGCACCATCTACCGCGGCCGCTCGGGCACGACGATGCCGCCCTGGGGTGCGGTTCTCGGGCGTGACGGGATCGAGGCGGTGATCGCCTACATGCGTTCCTGGAGGGACGTCGAGCCCGCCGAGCTCGACGACTCACCCAGTACCGGCGACGCGGAGGCGGGGGCCCAGGTGTTTCGGCAGATCTGCGCGGCATGCCACGGCAACAGCGGTGCCGGCTATCAGGAGACTTCGAATGGCACGGCAATTGGACGTGCGGCGTTCCTCTCCGAGGCATCCAACGGTTACCTCCGCCACATCATCAAGCACGGCAAGACCAACACACCCATGCGGCCTTTCGGCGAACCGGAAGCCACAGCCGTCGCCAACCTCACCGACGAGCAGATCGAGAACGTGATCGCATACCTGCGGGCGAACGCCTGGTAGGGGGAAAAAGCATGGCTAGCAAGAGCAAGAGCAACCGAACCGACAAGCTCGACAAGAAGACCCGGTTGGAGATTCTCACTGCGAAGGACGAGGAGGTCCTCGCCGAACCGCCGGCGTCGCCGGACGCGGACGGGTTCTACCGTCGGACCTGGCTCAAGGGCGCGCTTGCCGCGGGGGCGACGGCGGCGGTCGTGGGAGGTTGCCGGAGCTGCGACGACGACGAGGAGGAGCAGGGGGAGCCACAGACCACGGCCCCGACGCCGCAGCCCGACGGAGGACCGACGGACATCCTCGCCCAATGTCCCTATTGCGGCGTCGGTTGCGGCACCCTCATTCAGACCGAGAATGGGCGCATCGTGGGTATGCGGCCGGATCCGGAGCACCCCACCAACCGCGGCTTGCAGTGCATCAAGGGCCTGACCAGCGCGGAGGCCATCTACGTCGATCGGCTTACGAAGCCGCTGGTACGTCGCGACATGACGAACCATCTGACGGGACACGTGAGCCAGACGAAGGGCCGCTTCGACGACGAGGTCTTCCGAGAGGCGACCTGGGAGGAGGTCGAGGAGATCATCGTCGATCAGATCGCCGGCATCGTGGAGCGTTTTGGGGGCAACGCCGTGGGGCTCTACGGTTCCGGTCAGCTCCCCGTCGAAGGGCAGTATCTCGAGAACCTCTTCATGAAGGGGGTCCTCGGTTCGAACACCATCGAAGCCAACGCGCGCATGTGCATGACCTCGGCGGTCACCGGCTACTTCAAGACCCTGGGCAGCGACACGCCCCCGACCAGCTACGAGGACATCGAGCTGTCGGATATGGTGACCCATTGGGGTCACAACCCGAGAGGGGCCCATCCGATCGTCTTCTGGCGGATCGCGGACCACAAGGACAAGAAAGGCATCCCGACGCTCATCGTCGATCCGCGTCGCACTGGAAGCGTGCAGGGATACGAGGGCATCAACGCCAGCAACTCCTATCACTTCTCGACCATCAACGGCGACATCAGCATCCACAACGCGCTCGCTCATGTGATCCTCAACGACCACGAAGAGGCCGTGGCGTACGACTTCCTGCGGGAGCACTGCACCGGCTGGGAGGAGTACGTCGAGCGCTGCAAGTCCGCTCGCTGGTCTCCGGAGAATGTCCGAGACGTGACCATGGTGGACCCCGCCTATCTTCGGGAGGTTGCCGCTCGATGGGCCGAAGCGTCCATTCGCGGCCGGGAGCGCGGTCAGGGTGGCGTCCTTTCGTTCTGGGGCATTGGCTACAACCAGCACATCCACGGTCAGCACAACGTCATCAGCCTCATCAACTTGATGGCGCTTACGGGCAACATCGGGCGGCCAGGCTGCGGGCCCTTCTCGATGACGGGTCAGCCCAACGCCATGGGAGAGCGTCTGACCGGAGGTCTCACCGGGCGCCTTCCGTTCAACCAGGGGTTGAACAACGCGCAGTGGCGTGACCACATCGCCGACTCTTGGCGTGTCCCCCGCGAGCGTCTGGCCGCCGTCGCCGAGCTCCAGAACACGGGCATGGCCGTCGGCATGATGGAGCGTGCGCTCAAAGGCGAGGTGAAGGCGATGTTCCTCATCTACGCCACCCACATCGATCTCCCGGACCAGCACAACCTGGTGCGACCGGCTCTGTCCAAGACCTTCAACGTCGTTCAGGAGATCTACCGTCACGCGCCCAACAACCTCTACGCCGACGTGATTCTGCCGGCGGCGACGTGGGGCGAATGGGTCGGCGGAACCTACATTCAGTCCGAGCGCCGGATCTACGTGACCGACGGGACGGGGCAGCCCCTCGAAGGCACGATGCCCGACATCGACATGGTGATCGACAAGGGCAAGGCCATTGCCCGGCGGCTCGGCTTGGATGCCGACGCCATCTTCCCCTACGAGCGCAAGGAGAATGGCTTCTACGACCCCGAAGACATCTTCCGTGATCTCGTGCGAGCCTCGCGCGGTTCCGACGCGGACCTGACGGGCATGCTGGAGGTGGAAGAGCGGGACGGCATCGGTCTCTACGACCAGATCCGTCAGCACCGCGGCATCCAGTGGCCGGCTCCGACCTACGAGATCGCCAAGGCTGGAGGTGCCCCACGTCGCTACATGGGGCAGGAGGATTGGGACGGTCGTCCGTACGGCATGTTCCGGACCGACGACGGCAAGCTCCACATGCAGTTCTGCGATCAGAACTACGAGGGCCGGGAAGCCATCATCGCCGAGCTGTCGAAGGCAGGCACGGTCGAGGGCTACTACGTCACCGACCATTACGACGTACTCGTCCAGGCCCGGGACAAGGCGCTGACCCCGGAGCTTCCGGACTTCGACTACCTGGGCAAGCGATGGGACGAGGTGCCGGAAGGCAAGTATCCCTTCTGGTTGGGCTTGGGCGTCGTCTACGAACACTTCCACACGGCCAAGACGATTCGCTCGGGGACGACGAGCCGCCTCGTTCCCGAGATGTACGTCGAGATGCATCCGGAGGACGCGGAGGCCCTCGGCGTGGTCGACGGGGAGTGGGTTCGCATTCGGACCCGGCGCGGCTTTTATCACGCGCGCGCATCCCTTGGCCTGGACAGCGTCGTGCGTCCTGCACGCAACACCGTTCCACGCGGCTACATGTTCAGCCCGTGGAATCTCTCGGTCGCCGACTCCGCGG
The DNA here is from genome assembly GCA_027009115.1 of Polyangiaceae bacterium. Taxonomy (GTDB): domain Bacteria; phylum Myxococcota_A; class Polyangia; order Polyangiales; family Houyiibacteriaceae; genus JALVDI01. The sequence continues at coordinate 5,217 of JALVDI010000014.1, forward strand.
ACCCCGAAGAGAACCGATGGCTGGTCAACGGCGTCAGTCACCGAGCTTTTGATCCGGTGAGCGGTCAGGCGGACTTCAAGAAGCTGGCGGCCCGCGTCGAGAAGATTCGCGAGTAGCTGGTTCGAGCCGTGCCATGCGGGACGACGAATGGGAACAGGACGAGGAGGCGTCCGAGGAACCTCTCTCCGGCGGTCGGCGAGGTTTCCTGGGCGCGCTCGTAGCCGGCGCGATTGGCGGCGCGTCGTTCGTTTTCCGCGATCGTCGTCGTCCCGCAGGCAGGGTCACCCTCCGGCCACCGGGGGCGCTTCCTGCGGGCGAGTTCGAGGACGCTTGCGTGCGATGTTTTCGCTGCGCGAACGCCTGTCCCAACCAATGCATCGAGTTTCACGGTTTGGGTGCGGGGCTGGACCAACTCTTCACGCCCTATATCCACGCGCGCAGCCGCGGATGCATTCTCTGCGGGGAGTGCGCAAAGGCCTGCCCAACCGGAGCGCTTCAGCCTTTCGAGGCGACCGAGGAGGGTTGGCTGGCCAGCGTGGACATGGGTACCGCGCGCGTCAACGAGGACCTTTGTTACAGCTACCACGGGCGCACCTGCGGTGCCTGTTACCGGGCTTGCCCGCTCGCCGGTCAGGCCATGACCATCGGTTTGTTCGAGACGCCGATCGTCCACGAGGACAAGTGCGTCGGATGCGGGCTCTGCGAGCAGGCCTGTCTTCATTTGCCGCAGGCGATCCGCGTCGTGCCGACTCGTGGTTCCAGGCGGGCCTCGGCGAGTGCGGTCTCGGAGCGTGAGGCATGAGCCAGGCGCCTCAGATCCTTCGCCGTCTTTGCCAGTTGAGCGTGGTTGCGTTCGTGGTATGGGCGGCCTTCGGGACCACCTGGCGCAACTACAAGCGCGCGCACAACAGCTCGCGCCTCGTGGGATTGATTCACGGGCCCGCGTGGGGAGAGGCCTACGCCGCCAACGAATCGGTCCTGAGGCTCTTCGGTGAAGACACCGAGGAGGTGAGTCGCGGGCAGCTCGGCTTCCCCTGGGCCGGGCGTATCGCGACGATCGACACGGCCGATCCGATTCTGGTGCTCGGCTACGTTCTCTCCACCCGGGAGCTGCCCGCCAAGCTCCTGCTCGCGTTGATCGTACCTTTTCTGATCGCGCTGCTCTTTGGCAAGGCCTTCTGCAGCCACCTCTGTCCGATGCGCCTCAGCTTCGAAGTGGGGGAACGGGTCCGCCGCGGGTTGGAGAAGCTGCGGATTCCCCTTCCGGAGGTGATGGTCGATGCCCGCTTCGGCGGCTGGGTGCTGCTCGGGGGCGCGATCGCTACGGCCGTGTCCAGCATCGCTGTCTGGTACTTCCTGCTGCCCTATGTCGCGCTCTCGGCCAGCGTGTTCATCGCCGTAACGACCGGAACCGCGTCGATGCTTCTGCTCGCCGTCGTCTTCTGGTGGGTCGTCGACGTGTTGGTTTCGCCGGGCTTTTGGTGCCACAACCTCTGCCCGACCGGCTTTCTTCTAGAGCAGCTAGGGCGTTTCAGTCTCCTTCAGCTACGCAAACAGGGCAGTGAGCCATGTCCGGCGAACTGCAACCTGTGCGAGCGCGAGTGTCCCTACCGCCTTCGGCCCAAGCACCGCGAGCACCGACCCGCGTGCGACAACTGCGGTCGGTGCGCCAGCGTCTGTCCTTCCGGTCGATTGAGACGCGCGCTGCCGAAGGTCGGGCGGCGGCTTCCGGTCGTGGGCGCGCTGCTCCTCTTCGTCGCGCTCGGTGCACCCATGCGCGCGCATGCGCATCACAACAAGGGGCTCCCACACTACGGTTACTACGAGAACTATCCACAGGTTCCGACCGACGAGTACGTGGAGATCCACGGGCGATGGGAGATCGGCGCGACGATCTTCAACTTCCAGGGCTACGACCTGCGTCGCACTTCCGACACCCCGAACGACGTCAAGATCTATCTCTACCTCTACGACCTCGAGGCCGACGAAAACTACGAGGGGCCGGTCGACATCGAGATCCGAAAGGATGGCGAGGTCGTCGCGCGATACGAGCGCACTCAGGTCGATGAGGAGTCGATTTACTCGACCCGAGAGACCCTTCCGGAGAGCGGCACCTACGAGCTCGTCTGTCTCTTCGATGGGCACGAGGTTGGACTCGAGTTCTTCGTCGATCTGAACGATGGGGTCGATTGGCCAACGATCGGTCTGCTCGCGCTGCCGGTGCTGGTCGTGTTTGCCCTCGCGCTCGTCGGCCGCAAGCGAAAGAGGCGCCGGAGGCGCCGGAGGCGACGTGCCGTCGGGGCGAGCGTCGGTGTTCTGTCGCTGGTCTCCGCGGCGAACGAAGCTCTTGCGCAGGTGCCCTCCGCTGACTGTGGCCCCGGTGACGGCCTTCGGCAGGTGCTCACCGAGAGCGGTCCGATGCTGGTGATGGAGGGGCTGCCGCCGTGGCTTTTCCAGGCGAGCGTCGCCGCGATCCTCGTGTCGAGCTTCGTTGCGACCGAGTGGATCGGTCCGCGCATGCGCGCCCGGAGCACCTGGCGCCGGAATCTGATCAAGAAGCCAAAGGTCTACCGGCTTCTTCGGAGCCGGTGGTTTCAAGCGGTTCCGCAGACCTTCATGGTCGGCGTGCTGGCCTTCTTGATCTACGTCGGTCTCAGCGGGAGCCGCGTCGCCAACCTCACGCCGGTGGCCGTGTGGACGATTTGGTGGGCGGGCTTGATCTTCACTGTGCTCTTTCTTGGCGCGTCCTGGTGCTTCGTCTGTCCCTGGGATGGGCTCGCGAACCTTTTGTCGCGTTTGCGGGTGGCCGCCAAGGTCGAGCCTTTGGGGCTTGCTCTCCCGTTTCCGAAGCGGTTGGCAAACCTCTACCCGGCCATCGTGCTCTTCGTCGGGCTCACCTGGCTCGAGCTTGGCTGGGGCGTCACTTCCAACCCTCGGGCCACGGCATACCTCGGGCTCGCGATGGCGTCGCTGGCCGTGGTCTTCGCGCTGCTCTTCGATGGAAAGAAGTTCTGCGCGCATTTCTGTCCAGTGGGTCGGATCTGCGGGCTGTACGGCAACTTCGCGCCCGTGGAGATCCGCGCACGAAACCCCAAGGTGTGTGCGCGTTGCACCACCGAGGACTGCCTGCACGGAAACGGCGAGGGCTACCCGTGCCCGACGGGCCTGTCGTTGAAGGTCGTGCAGGAGGCCACCGACTGCACTCTATGCACCGAGTGCATCAAGAGCTGCGCCAAGCACAACGTGGCTATCAACCTTCGGCCTTTTGGCGCCGACCTTCGTCCGGATCGCGTGCCCCGCACCGACGAAGCCTGGCTCACGCTGGTCCTGCTGGCGCTCACCCTCTTTCACGGCCTCTCGATGACTGCGACCTGGGAGAGCTTCGAGCCGGGGCAGTGGAGCTACATGAAATGGGTCACGGCGACGGTCGGGCTTCCGCGGGTGGTCGGCTTTACCCTCGGCATGGCGGTCGCGACCGCGGTCCCCATCGCTCTTCATTGGGGAGCGTGCCGGCTCGCGGCGCGCTGGGCTGGTGGCGTCTCTGCCAGGACCCTCTTCGTACGCTATGCGGTCGCGCTCCTGCCGGTCGCGCTCTTCTACCACCTGGCGCACAACCTGATGCACCTCCTGATGGAGGGGCAGCACATCGTGCCTTTGCTCAGCGACCCGCTTGGGCGTGGTGCGAACTACCTCGGAACCGCGGACCTGCGACCGGAGCCTCTGCTTTCGGAGTCGACCCTCTGGGCGTGGCAGGTGGCCTTGATCTTGATCGGCCACATGATCGGAATCCTGGTGGCGCACCGCATCGGCCACCGAATCCACGCCGACCGACGTGCGGCGATCAAGAGCCTGACGCCGGTGTTTATCGCGATGGTCGTGGTGTCGATCGCCGGCCTGGGCTTGATGCACCTGGACATGAACATGCGACTGGGGCGGATGTGAGGAACGACCGACGCCAGTGGTTGACCCGCTTGGTGCCAAAGTCACCAAAGCCCGCGTCCCCGAAGCCACGCCGGAGGCCGCCGGGGGCCGTGGACGAGGCGAACTTTCTCGAACGCTGCGACGGTTGCGGCGACTGCGTCGCGGTGTGCCCGCACGAGGCGATCTTCACCTACGTGCCCGACGCGCCGGTCGTGGGAGGTACGCCCGTGATGAAGCCCGAACGTCGCCCGTGCCATATGTGCGAGGGCTTTCCGTGTTCGACGGTTTGCCCCACGGGCGCGCTCTTGCCGGTGTCCTCGTGGTGGTTGGGAGAGGTCCGTATCTCCGAGGCGGACTGCTTTACCTACCGCGGACCTGAGTGCGGTGCGTGCGCGAACCTCTGCCCGACCGAGACGATGGCGTTGACCATGCGAGGCCGGCATCCCCAGATCGCTCGGGAGCACTGCGTCGGTTGCGGGCTGTGCATCGCCGCGTGCCCGACGAGCCCCAAAGCGATCGAACTGCTGCCTTACGAACCTCGGGCGCAGCGAGCGCCGGAAACGGCAGGAGCATCGACATGAAACGGCGCATTCGGGAGCTCTTGCGTCGCCGGCGGATCCGCAAGCTCCGTCGGCCGGTGCCCGTTTCGTCGCGGCGGCGCTTCGTGGCACAGGGCGTCGGGTTTCTGACGACGGGGATGGCCCTCGTCGGTTCGCGGCTGGCGCGAGGCACTCCGCGGGTGAGGGAGAAGTACCTCCCTCCGGTGCGGCCCCCGAGCGCATCCCAGGACGACGCCGAGTTCCGCGCTCAGTGCATACGGTGCGGACTCTGCGGCACCGTCTGCGAGAACGGCTGCATCAAGTTCTACGGTCTCGATGAGCCCCAGCACGGTGTCGGTACGCCTCACCTCGACGTCCGGCGACGTTCGTGCACCCTGTGCATGCGCTGCACCGCGATTTGTCCCACCGGCGCACTTCGGAAGATCGAAGACGACCTGACGGTCATCGCGGACACGGTGCGCATGGGGACGGCGGTCGTCGACTCGGATCGCTGCCTGTCGTACCTGGGTCGGGTGTGTGGCTACTGCCACGACGCCTGCCCGCTGCCGGAGCGCGCGATCCGCCTGGTGGCACCCGCCAAGCCGGTGGTGATCGAGGAAGGTTGCGTCGGCTGTGGTCGCTGCGTGGAGCTCTGTCCTCAGAACCCCACCGCCATCGACGTGTGGCGTGACCTTCCACGACTGGCGAGGGAAGCATGAGTCGCACGATCAAGTTTCGCCCGGGACGCACCTGGCGCCTGGCGCGGATGACGACGCAGTTGCTCGCGCTCGTTGCTGTCCTCGTCGCTCCTTTCTTGGGGGGTTGGCAGCGTCTCGAGCGCAATGAGCTTTCGGCTTGGAACAGCCCCGACACCGAGCTCCCTCCGCGTCTGCGCGAGCGGCTGCCCCGGGGCGACGCGGCGGGCCGCGCTTACGATCTGAACGTCCTCATCGGCGGCGGCACGGCGGCGGCGCTCGGGCCAGTCCCCTTCGCCGATCCCGTGGCTGGGGCAATCGTCCTGATGACCCGGGCGCCGACGGGGCGGGCTCTGCTCGCGTTTGCGCTGCCGCTGCTGATCGCGCTGGTCGCCGGGAGAGTGTTCTGTGGGTGGTTCTGTCCATTCGGAACGCTGGGCAGGGCCGTGGCGGCGCTCCTCTTCTTCGTGCCGTTTGCGCGTCGCCTGGAGATACCTCCCTCCCGACCCGTTCGTTATTTCGTCCTCGCAGCGGGCATCGTCGCGGGCCTCCTCGGCGTGCCGAGCGTCCTCTATCTGGCTCTGCCGCACCTACTGCTCCAGCAAAGCGTGTATTCGATGTGGCTCCTTGGCGGTGGCGGGGCTGCCCTGGGGTTGCTGCTGGGACTGCTGGTGGCCGGTCTTTTTCTGGGGCCGACGAGCTACTGCGCGATGGTGTGCCCGACCGGGGGCGTTCTCGGGTTGGCGGGACGAGCACGGCTCGTACGCCTGAGGATCCGCGAGCCCAAGAGCTGCGGGAGTGCGTGCCGGTTGTGCTCACAGGCGTGTTGGATGCAGCTCGAACCTTCCAGCGGTGACGCGGGGCCGGACTGCGACTTGTGCGCGCGATGCGTGCCGGCGTGCCCGCGTACGAACCTGGAGATCACCCTCGGGTGGTCGAAGGCGCCGACGCGGAAGAAAGCGCTGCCGGTGCTCGCGGGGATGCTCATGCTGGCCGGAACGGGCCATGTCGAGGCGCAGCGTGAGTCGCCAGAGCTCGTGCTCGCCGCCGAGCGGCGGGTTGATGGAGTGGTGGTGGCCGTCGACGTCGTGGATAAGACGGGCATCCCAGTCGCCGCCGACGCGGACGAGACGCTTTCGGGTAGCGAGGTCTCCGTGTTTCTTGGGCGGGGCGAAGGCGAGTTCGCGACGGGTCCTCTCGAGGTTGTGGTGCACCGTGGCGACCGAGCGATCGAGCTCGACTTCGACGAGCCGACGAGTCCGATCTCGACGCAGGGGCGCTCGATCTATCGCCGTCGAATCGAGGCGCGTCTTCACCCCGGGGACGTGGTGGAGGTTCGGCCCGTGGACGGTTGGCTGCGCGAGCCGCAGCGATTTGTCGTGCCGCACCCCGGCGTCGACGTTTCGGTCGGCAACGTTCTTGTCTTCGTGGCTGGGGGGCTCGCGATGTTTGGGGGATTGATGTCACTGGGTCTGGCGATTCGGCCGAGTACGTAGGAGGGAGCCATGCGCTTCACGATCGTTTTGCAACTGGTGCTGTTCAGTTTGGTAGCGGCGGTTCGGGCTCAGTCGACCGAGCCGCAGCCTGGACCGCGGACGGAGCCCGCAACGCCGGGTGCCCAGAGCGACCCGCGAGTCGAGCGCCTGGAGGCCGAAGCGCGGGAGCGTGGCCAGCGGTTGGAGGCGGCCCTGGCTCGTATCGAGGCCCTCGAGCAGAGCGCCGAGGAGCAGCGCTTGGCCGAAGAGGCGCGCTTGGCTGAGGAAGCGCGCCGCGCCGACGAAGCGGAGGCTGCACAGAACGAGGAGTCGCCGTGGACCATTCGCCCGCTCGTGTCGAGCTTCGTTCGACTGGAGGTCCGCGAGGGTTACGACGCCCTCAGCGTGACGCCTCCCTCCTGCAATGGCGCGGACGGGGACTGTTTCCGGTGGCGCGCTCGTCTCGGACTCGATGTTGGGCTGGACTTGAGTGAGCGCGTGAACGTTCGCGCGCGCTTCCTTCCTGAGGTGGCCGGGTTCTGGGCGTCCTCGCCGGGGTTTTCCGGCGGTGTCACCGACCCAGCGGTGGGGCTGCACGAGGGGAGCTTGTTGCTGAGCGTCGGCGAAACCTTCGGCGTCGAGCTCGGCCGTTTCGAGATGATCTACGGAGAGCACGTCGTCATCGGGAACCTGGGGTGGCACCCGAGCGCCCGGGCGTTCGACGGTGCGCGCTTGCTCCTGCGCAGCGGAGGCGCGCAGATCGATGCATTCTTCACCGTGCTCAATGAGAGCGGCGACCCCGAACCGGGACGCTCCGATTCCTACTTTTACGGCGTGTACGCCAAGCTCGGGGGCCTGATCGACGAAGCCACCGCGCTCGACGTGTACGTCCTTGGAAGGCAGACGAACAACTCTTTCGATCCCGTTTCCGCTGCGCGGCGAGGATGGTCGCAGCGGACCCACATCGGCGCGCGATTCAAGCGGCGCTTTGGCATCGTGGACCTACGCGCCGAAGGAGGACTTCAGATCGGACGGATGGGGATGCCCGATCCAGCCGATGCGGAGCTCATTCTCGCCGGTCATGCCCTGGCCGAGGTGGGTCTGAACCTCGCCAACGATCTCGTTCGTCTTTCGCTGGAAGGCGCCTATGCGTCTGGGGACGATCCGAACACGAGCAAGGTGGAGAGCTACGACCAGTTGTTCCCGACCGCTCACGCTTTTCTCGGTCTGGCCGACGTGATGGGCGCGCGGAGCAATGTCGGGACGGCAATCGTGCACGCGCAGGTCAAGCCGACCGACACGCTCGTCCTGCGCCTTGACGGACACGTGTTTGCGCGTCCTCAGAACGCTGGGGAGGCGTACTACGGGATCGAGACGGATCTGCACCTGATCTGGAAACCCTTTCCGGGTTTCCGGACGCGGCTGATGGCGGCTGTGTTCGTTCCAAACGAGGATGCCTGGGGCGACGACGAGGTTGTTCGTTACGTGGAGGTCGAGGTCGGCTACGACTTCCGATGAGCCGAAGGCTTCCCAACCGGAAAGCTCCAGGTCGGGCGGTGAAGCACGGGAGAACGGTGCGGGCCAGCCGGCGCTCGCGGAAGTGGTCAACTGCGTTCGAGATCGCACGTCTGAGCGCGCGTGACGCGCGCGACGAAGACGGCCCCAAGGATGGCACTGCAGCTCGCCTCGAAGGCGGCGGCCCCATGGAGGGAGATGGCCTCCGTCAGATTTCCCCCGTCGATTGCGAGGGCCGCGAGACGCTCGGTGAGCCGGCTCAGCAGCCACAGGATCCACCACCCGAACACCACCCAGCTCGATGTCGGGTTGCCGCTCAGTGTGCGGATCTCCTGAGCGGCGCGGTAAGGCAGGTAGAGGTTGCCCAAGGGGATGAACCACCCGAGGGTGGCGCGCGCCGGGGTCGTTCGGGGCGATTCGCCCATGGCGCGCAGGTTGCCGTAGGCTCGGTGGAACCAAACGAGGAATGCCGGTGCGGTCGCGAAGGTCGCTGCCAACGTCGCCTGGTCGAGCAAGCGCCGACGCCTGGCCGCCTCGCGGAGCGACTCGATGAGGCGGCCGGCCGCGCTCTCGGTTGGGCCCATCGCGTCGAGCTGGCCCAGTAGACGTTGCTCGATCAGCGAATGGAGCGCAGCGATCAGTCCCAGGGCGGCGTCGGCACAGAGGAGCGTGACGACGCAGAGCCCGACGACTCGCAGGGTGCGGGGTGTGGGTCGTTCGCTCACCACTTGCGTGGTAGACGCTCCTGGCGTGCATGTCCAAGCTCGTCCATTGGGTGCAGGCCGCCCGGCCCCTCGCGCAGGCCAACCTCGCCCCGCCGCTGCTTTTCGGGCAGGCGCTCGCCTACCGGCTTACGGGACGCTTCGACCTACGGGCGCTGGCGCTGGTGGTGCTCTGGGGCCTGTTCGACCAACTCTTTATCGTGTTCGCCAACGACTACGCCGACCGTGAGCATGACAGGGGCGGCGGCGCCAGGACGCCCTTCAGTGGCGGCTCGGGGGTGCTGCCCGAGGGCAAGCTCCGAGCTTCTGAGCTTCGCGCAGCGGCCTGGGGGGCGTACGCCGCGCTCGGTATCCTCAGCGGGGCTCTGGCCTGGTGGCGCAGCCCGTGGCTCCTCGGCGCGTGGCTCGCCGCCGGGCTGTTGCTGTGGGCCTACTCCTATCGGCCCCTGCGACTGAGCTACCGCGGCGGAGGCGAGTTCCTGCAGGGCGTCGGTGTCGGCGTAGTGCTGCCGCTCGTGGGATACGCCGCGCAGGCGGGCGAGCTCAAAGGCTTCCCTTGGGCGGTGTCGATGGCGACCGCGACGCTCGCTTACGCGGGCAACATGGCGACGGCTCTTCCTGATTATGCCGCGGACATGTGTGCCGGCAAGCGCACCTGGGCCGTGCGCGTTGGGGTGTCCCGGGCCGCCTGGGGAGCGACCGGGCTCACTGCCGGGGCCATCGGTCTCGCGGTGCTCACGACGCCGCCGATCCCCTCTCGCGGCGCCCTGATGCTCGCAGCCGCACTCCTGCTACTGAACCTCGGCCCCACCCCGCGCCTCGGCCCCACCCCGCGCCACCGCGGCAGCGTCCTACACTTTGTCTTCTTCCAGGGCCTCGCGACCCAGGCGTTGCTGCTCATGTGGTCGGCGCTGCTCGTCTGGGGCGCGCCGCGTTGAGCCGACGACGATCGGCCGCGGCACCCTCTCGGCCGCGGCACTCGTCTCCTCGACCGCGGCACCGCCTGCCGGCCTGGTCGGAGCGGCGTCGTTGCGCCGCTCCTCAGCAGGGCGCTGCTGCTGCCGACCGTCAGGAGTGCGTGGGCGTCGCTGCTCGCCGGAGCTCAACGGAGTTTCTCGTTGAGGGTGCGGACGAGACGAGCGTCGCGGAAGAACGCCTGCGGATCGCGGCCGAGTTTGCGCAGCTTGCGGAGCGTCCGTTCGGAGAGCGACCCGCGGCGTTCGCCGCGGCGGCCAGGAGGCCGGGCCTGGCCGATCTCGCGCGCCTCGATCTTCTTCGCCAGCTGGTGGAAGCCAACCTGGCCGCGATTGGAGACGAGGTGCATGTCCAGGTAGCGCGTCAGGAAGCGGAGCAGCGCGTCGTAGCTCTCGAGGTCGAGAAAGGCGCGTTCACGCCCGCGGCCGACATCGTCGAAGAAGCGCTCGAGGTCGGTGTAGTCGTCGGTGAAGCCAGCGCCGCCGTAGAATGCGCTGCCGAAGATGCTGGGTCGGTGGCCGCAGAAGAAAGCGAGTTCGATCCCTGCCTGCGAACTCAGGAGGGCGACGCGGTCAGCGGCGCGACCGAGGAGGAAGAGGTTGTCTTCGTTGCGGATGGCGAAGCGCTCGGCGAACTCGGGGGGGAGGGACTTGCGGAACGCCTCGAGGCGTTCCTTGGTGAGTGGGCGGCGTACGTGAGTCTTCTTCTGTTCCCAGGGGTGACCTTTGAAGATGACGTTGTAGTTGGTCTGCTGAAGCGCGCGTTGGATGAGTTGCCGATAGAAAGCGATGGACGAGAGCCAACCGCCGTGCTGCTCGATGATCGAGTAGTCGTTGACGACCTGCCCGATGACCAACAGCGTGGGGCGCGAGGAGTCGGGGAAGCGCGGTAAGTCCGCACCCTCGGGCTGTCGGACGTTCTTGTTCTCCCGCTCGAAGAGGCGATGCAAGGCCCTGGATTCCGCACGCAGACGGTCGGTTGGGTCGGCTGGTAGGTGGTAGGACGCGCGGACTGTCGGGTGACGGATGTCAGAGCGGTTGGCGATCGGCGTGTAGCGCTCTTCGCAGTAGAACTCGTGACCGGTCAGTGACGACTCGAGCACGAACGCCCGGGTTCGATGATAGGACGCCAGCTCAAGAAGTACGCGCCCGTAGGTGAACGAGCCGCTGAAGACGAAGACGTGGCTGAAGGGTGGTACCTTGCGGGCGAAGACCTCGCGCCACTCGTCGATCCAGAAGCAAGCCGCGGCCATTCCGTCGAGGAGAAGGTTGTGCGACTGCGCGTGCAGGCGATCGAAGACGGGGCGTTCGAGAGCGGGGACAGGATGGTCGTGCCAGTGGTCCTGGCTGGCGAGGGCGTAACTGAGGATCTCGGCGCGGCAGAGCGGGAAGACGCGAATGGGCGTCGGGCCAAAGGCGTGGCTGTAGTTCCACAGCGCATCGGCGTCGAGACGCTCTAGGCGTTCACGGTACGCGGCCAACTCGACGGCGCCTCTGTAGTCTCCTGCCCGTTTCTTGAGGTCGCCGTGGGTCTCGTGCACGAGGACTTCCACATCGCGCTCTTCCATATAGCGAAAGAGGGGCTTGAAGTTTCGCGCGTGCAGATGGATGTCGTCCGCGATCAGGAAGCTGTAGCTCATCGTAAGAGATCCAGATAGGCCTCGAAGTGACTCTGAACGACCTCGCGCCACGTAGGGCAGGTCGCGGCCAGCGTCGGCGCGCCTTCGTCGAGGGCTCGGGTGAGCGGGTCGCTAGGGTCGGTCAGTCGCAGGATCCGTGGAGCGTCTTCATCGACGACTCCCGTCAGTAGCAGTCCTGTCTGGCCGTCGTCGAGGAAGTCGGGTGCGAAACCCACGCGGGTGCTGATGATGGGGGTGTGCGTTGCCATCGCCTCGGGGAGGCTCGCGGGCCCCCCCTCGAAGTTGCTGGTCACCAGCAGGTAGTCGATGGCTTCGTAGAGGTCCTGAAACAGGGCATAGGGCAGGTGCTGGTAGCACCGTACCTCGTAGCCCAACCGCGAGAGCTGCTCGGCGGTTACGTTGCGGCGCCGCCCGACGAGAATGAAGGCGATGCGCTCAGCGTCGAGCGCCTTGACCAGATCGCTGAGGTAGGCTTCCCCCTTGACGCGCCGGTCGTAGTAGCGACTGAGGAAGCCGAAGGTGATCTTCCCGTCGGAGCGCTGGTCACGAGGCTTGGTGGTCTTGGGTCGCAGGACGTCGCCGTTGTAGCCATGGGAGATGACGACGGTGTGGTTGATGCCGTGACGCGCTAGCAGCGCTTGTTGGGTGCGATTGAGGCAGACGACCAGCTTTGCTTCGCGGTAGCGGGGCAGGAAGCGGCTGAGCGCGAGCCACGGATCAGGGTCGGTAAGGTCGTGGTGAACCGTGACGACGGCCGGCTGCGAGAGGCACGGCTCGAGGTGTGGACGGTGGTAGTGGTACAGGGTTGCGTCGGGCAGCGACTCGGCCGATACGCGGATCTGGGCGCCTTGGGGCGCGAAGCGTCGGTGGTAATCGAAGATCGCGTTGAAGATCGACGATTCCACGTTGCTGGACAGCACATGGTTGACCAGGATGGGGTTCTTGGTGCTCATCGCTCAGGACCGTTGTTTGTCGCAGCGGGTGGCCCAGCCAGCAAGAGATCGCAGCGGTTGTCGCCAGCTCGGTCCGCTGGTGGCGGCCCCTTCGACGTTGGCGATCGCCGCGATGGCCTTGTCCTCGCCGGCCACGCCGAGGAACTCGCGCACGTAGCCACGCGGGCAGCGCCTCCAATGACCGATGAACTTGATCGAGTGACGCCGGATGAACAGCGTCTCGAATCCGGGGAAGATCTCGAAGATGTCGTAGATGTCGAGGGACTGCAGGTGATCGGTGCCCTCGATGTTCTGTTGTGCGTAGGGGTGCGAGAACACGCACTCGTCTACGCGCGCCATCAGCTCACGTTTGAAGACGTCGAGGGATGTATCGTCCAGGTGTTCGAGCACCTCCAGGGCGATGAGGAATGAGCCGTAAGACATGCGGCGAGCGACCTCGCGGACATCCGCGACGGCTTCGAGTCGGAGGTTCGTGATGGCGCCGAAATGCTTCCGTCCAAAGTCGACGGCAGCGGCGCTCAACTCATAGCCCACGAACTTCAGGTCGGGGCGAGAACGCGCGAGGTAGGCCAAGGCGACACCGATGCCCGTGCCGAGTTCCACGACTGGCATCGGGTTTCGGGGCAGGAGCTCGCGGGCTCGCTCGTACCGGAAGCGCACGTAGGGCGGGACGCGGGCCCACTCCGTCGTTGTGGTTCGGTACTGGCCTCTGGCGTCATCGGGGGCGCTCGCTGCTCCGGTCATGGACAGGGTCTAGCCCACAGACGCTGAAGCTGCACTCACCCCGCGAGCAGGATCGAGACCATCCCGCGGACTTACGTCGGAACGAGGAGAGCTCGGCCGCGGCACCCCCTGCCGGTCTGGGCCCCGGCCGACATGGCAGCCGACGACACGGCACCCCCTGCCGGTCTGATCGGAGCGGCGAGCGGTGAGGCGAGAGGCGAGGCGACACCGCACCCCCTGCCGGGCTGGTCGGAGCGGCGAAGGGTCGCCGCGGCCCCTCGTCGCGGCCCAAAGCGGGCCCGCCACGGGCCCCGCTCGGCCCAGTCCCCCGCCCGAGCGTCCCCTTTGGCCTCCGAATTCGCCTCGGCCGGCCTGTTTCGGGCGCTTTCGTCCCCTTCCGGGCGCACGCCCCCCTC
>JALVDI010000015.1 GCA_027009115.1 Polyangiaceae bacterium
GCAGACGAACGCGGGCAAGAAGATTGCCGCGGGGTTCAGCATCGACTGGCAGCCGCTGATGTACGTCTTCGGATCGATGTCGATCTTCGGCATTCTTCTTTTGTTGATGTACTTCATCCCGCCCGCCGGTGGCGGTCTCAACCTGGACCTCCTCAACACGGACTCGCGTCTCGTGAAGTACCTCATGGAGCCGCCGGCGACGGAGGAGGAGGAGACTCCGGAGTGGCTCGAGGATACTGCGCAGCAGGATGACTCGGGCGGCAAGGGCAAGCGCCACAAGGGTGAAGAAGGCGCGATGGGTAAGAAAGAGGCCAAGAAGAGCAACAACCGCTACGGCATCGAGGGGCCGGAGGACAACACAGACCCTCACATGGCTCGCGAGGAGGCCCGCGAGATGGCCCGCAACGCGGGAGTTCTTGGGACCCTGCGCGCCATGACCGGGGCGTGGAACTCGCCGACCTCGCCGTTCGGGCGCGACACAGCCCTGGGCAACGACCCGATGAGTGCGCTGGGCGCGCTCATGGGCGACCAGGTGGGTGAGAACTTTGGCTTCGGTGGCCTCGGGCTTCGTGGAACCGGCCGCGGCGGCGGCGGTACCGGGGAGGGGACGATCGGTTTGGGGAACCTCGGGACCATCGGCCACGGCGGCGGCGGCGGGAGCGGCCAGGGGTATGGTCGAGGTGCCGGCGGCTTCCGGGGGCGCTCGGCTCGCGTGCCGCGGATCCGCGCTGGCCGCGCGGACGTCCGGGGTAGCCTCTCGCGGGAGGTCATCCGCCGCGTCATTCGGCGTCACATCAACGAGGTGAAGTTCTGCTACGAGCAGGAGCTGAACGCGCGGCCGGACCTGGAGGGGCGCGTGACCGTGCGCTTCATCATCTCGCCGACGGGTGCCGTGCAGACGGCCATGGTGCAGGCGACGACCCTCCGGAACCAGCGGGTCGAGGGATGCATCACCCAGGCGGTTCAGCGGTGGACGTTCCCGGCACCGGACGGGGGCGGGATCGTCATCGTCAACTATCCCTTCATGCTCCAAGCCCAGGGCGGCTGAGCTCGTCGGGACTGAGGTGTGGGAGGCCACCGCGAGGTGGCCTCCGACGCGTCTGGGCTCCTCGCCCAGCGGTTCACCGAGGTAGAAGGGCCTTCCAGGGCGCTGCAGTCGGCGACAGCGCAAGAGAGCACCTTCGCGAAACGACGCTTCGGGAGTTGCATCACGGAGGTCGAACCGGGCTCCTTCCCGGAGCCTGAGGGGGATGGTTGCGTCGTCGTCGTCCCTTTTGCGTTCCGAAGCGAGGAGGAAGGCCAGGAGGATGGCACGGAGGCCGAGGGGCAGGGCGGAGGACCGCCGGTTGGGCGTTAGACGAAGTTCTCCGTTGAGAAAACGCCGTCGACTCTCGTAGTATCGCCCGGCCGCAACGGGACCGCGGGACAGGCGTCCGCGGGCTCCCTGTTCTGTTCTCGAGAGGAAAGACCGCCACGATGAAGCGAGCTTCGACCGCACTCTTCGGCATGCTCTGCATGACGCTCTTGACCGCCGGCAACTGCTCCAGGGCCCGGGTGGAGTCCGTCAACCAGATGAACGAGGGCGTGAGCTACGCGCAGTCCAAACGCTATGTGGACGCCGTGCAAAGCCTCGAGCGGGCAACGGCGATCGACCCGACGAACGACCAGGCGTTCTACAACCTCGCACTCGTTCACATCGAGATGCGTTCGTTCGAGCGCGCCAAGCAGGATCTCCAGCAGGCGATCACGATCAACGGCGAGGTCGCCGGCTACTACGAGAAGCTCGGGACGGTCCTGATGCAGCTCGAAGACTGGAACGGTGCGAAGGAGGCCTTCGAGAAGGCGATCGAGATCGATCCGCAGCTCTTCAAGGCCTACTTCAAGCTGGCCCAGGTGCTGGAGCAGCTCGAAGACCCGCAGAACGCCTTGCGTCGTTATACCGAGTCGATCGAACACGGCCCCCGGTTCTTGGAGGCGTATTCGGCTCTCGGCCGGCTCTATGCGGACCTGGGCTACCTCGACGAGGCGGCGCAGGTGCTCAACAGCGGGCTCGAGGTCGCGATGCCTGGCACCGAGGAGGAGGCGAGCCTGCACCACCTGCTCGGGACCGTGTACCAGCAGCAGCGCAACTTCGACGAAGCGATTCGACATTTCCGGGCAGCCCTCGAGATCGTCCCGGGGATGCGCGATGCGCTCTTTTCGCTGGGCTGGACGTACGCGCTCGTCGACAACGACGAGGAGGCGCGCCGCTACCTCAAGAAGTTCGTGGATGTCGCTGGCGCCGACGCGCCGCCGCACTACCTGAAGGCCGCCCAGGACAAGCTCGGTGAGCTTTCGGTGAACTGAGTGGGGGGCGCTTTGACCCGCGGCCGTCCCCGCGCGCACAGCGCGCTTGTGGCGTGCGCTTCCTGCGCGGCCGCCTTCGTGTTGCAGTTTACGTCGAGGATTCGGAACCCGGCGCTTGCGCCGGTGGAGACGCGTGACCATGGCGAATGAGAACGAGAACGAGAACCTCGAGGCAGAGGCCCGCGAGGAAGAGGCCGCTGCCGCCGCTCCTAGGGAATTGACCGAGGAGGACCGTGCCCAGCTCGCCGAGCTCGACGAGCAGTTGGCGAAGTTCGAGTCGCAGAAGCGCTGGTCGGACGTGATCCGCACGATTCTTGCCAAGGCGGAGCTCGTGGTGGACCCGGAGGAGAAGCGCGAGCTCTACCGTCGGGCTGGGACGATGTACGTGGAGCGCTCGAGCAACCAGGCCGAGGCGATCAAGTGCTTCGAGAAGGTGCTCGAGCTGGAGCCGCACGACGCCGACGCCATCACGCGGCTCAAGGCGATGTACGAGAAGCGGCGCGATTGGGAGAAGCTCATCGCGACCATGGAGCGAGAGGCCGAGCTTCTCGAACCAGAGGACCGGCCGCTTCGTTACGTCGAGATGGCCGAGCTCGCGACTCAGCGGATCCGGAAGCCGGATATTTGTATCCGGCTCTGGGAGAAGGTGATCGAGTCGGAGCCGGGGCATCCGCAGGCGCTGGAGGCGCTGGCGCAACTCTACGAACGGAGTCGCCAGTGGGAGCCCCTAGCGGGCGTGCTCGAGATCCTGGTCGAGGCCGATCCCGATCCGAAGCTGCTCCAGAAGTTGGGGATGATCTACGCCGACAAGATCGGAGACGACGCAGGGGCCGTGCGGGCGTTTCGCCGCCTGCTCGAGATCAGCCCCGGCGACCGCCGCGCGTCCGAGCAGCTCAAGCGGCGCTACGTGGCGTTGAAGGCCTGGGACGAACTGGAGGAGTTCTACGCACAGTCCGAGAAGTGGGACGAGCTGATTCGCATTTTCGAGCGCGAGGCCGACGGTTCGGAGACCGCGCCGGAGGACCGGATTGCGCTGCTGTTCCGCGCGGCCCGACTGTGGATCGACAAGAAGGGCAAGCCTGAACGGGCGGCCCGGGCCTACGAGAAGATCCTCGATACGGACCCGGACAACCTCGCGGCTGCCGAAGCGCTCTCGCCCATCTACGAGGAGGCCGGTGACGCGCGTCGGCTCGCACCGGTGTACGAGGTTCGTCTCCGCCACGACATGGAGCCGGCGGCGCGGGTGGCGCTCCTTCGGGAGACGGGGATCCTGTACGAGGAGAAGCTGCGCCAGCCCGAGACGGCGTTCGCGAAGTACCTCGAAGCGTTCCTGGTCATGCCGGACCAGGAGGTCGTCCGAGAGGATGTCGAGCGCCTCGCCGAGGCCACCGGCGACTGGGACAAGGTCATCGAGGCCTACCGCACGGCCGTCGAGCAGGCGCCTACGGAGCACGACGCGATCGCGCTGCGGATGAGCCTTGGCGGTGTCCTCCAGAAGGTCGGGCGGGTCGAAGAGGCCATCGTCGAGTTCCGGAGCGTCTACGAGGCGCAGGGCGATCATGCGGGCGCGATCGCGGCGCTGGCCGATCTCTATGAGCAGACCGAGCGCTTTGCGGACCTGCTGGAGATCTTCGACCGCCGCATGGAGCTCGAGAACGATCCGGAACGGCGCCGGGAGATTGCGTACCGCCGGGCAGCGCTGATCGAGGAGCGCCTCGGCGACGCCGCCGGGGCGATCGAGGCCTACAACGACATCCTTGGCGAATACGGTTTTTCAGAGGTCGAGGCGTTCCGGGCGCTGGACCGGCTATACGAAGCCGAGGGGCGCTGGCAAGACTTGGCCGACACCCTCGAAAAGCGCATCGAGCTCTCGGAGTCGCACGAGGAGATGGCGGCCCACAAGTATCGGCTGGGCCGTGTTCTCGAGGAGCACTTGGGCGACAAGCCGCGCGCCGTCGAGCTCTACCGCGAGGTTCTCACGATTCTTCCAGAGCACGAGGGGGCGCGGGCCGCCCTCGAAGGGCTGCTCGCGGATCCGGAGGTGCGGGTTTCGGCGGCGCGGATCCTCGAGCCGGTCTACGAGATGCAGGGTGCATGGGAGCCGCTGATCCGCGCGCTGCGTGTTCTTCACGACGGCTCGGACGAGCCCGATGAGCGGCTCCGCCTGCTGTCGAAGATCGGCGAGGTCTACGGATCTCAGCTCGAGGATGCCGACAAGGCGTTCGAGGCCTACGCCGAGGCGTTGACGGAGCGGCCCGACAGCGAGGAAACCCTGGCGCGGCTCGAGATGATCGCCGTCTCGGAGGAGCGTTTCCCTCAGCTCGTGGAGCTCCTGGGCCGTCTGGCAGCCACCATCGACGATCCGGAGCTGCGCCGCGCGCTCTGGATGAAGAGCGCGGTCATCTACGACACGCAGCTGTCGGACGTGGACGGCGCCGTGGCCGCCTATCGCAAAGTGCTCGACGACGATCCTGGGGACCAGGAAGTGCTCCTCGCCCTCGATGCGCTCTTCCGGCGTACCGAGCGCTGGGCGGACCTCGTCGGGGTTTTGCGGCGTCGGGTCGAGCAGACGATGGACCCTGCCGAGAAGGAGGAGCTCCTTCTGCAGATGGCACAGATCCAGGATCAGTTCCTCGGGGAGCCGTCGCAGGCCATCGCCACCTACAAGGAGATCCTCGAGGTCGATCCCACGAGCCAGCGCGCTCTGACCGCCCTCGACGACCTCTTTGGCCGCCAGGAGATGTGGGTCGAGCTCGCTGACAACGTGGGGCGGCGTCTGGAGCTTGCGACCGAGGAGGACGAACAGATCGAGCTCATGCTGCGGCTCGCGGAGCTTCGCGAGACGCGGATGGGGGCGACCGACGCCGCGATCGAGATTTACCGGGAGGTGCTCGACCGGCAGCCGGAGAACAGTGCGGCCTTGGCGCACCTCGAACGGCTCCTGGAGGTGCCGGACCATCAGCTGCTGATCGCCGAGATCCTCGAGCCGCTGTATCGCGACCAGCAGCAAGTACCCAAGCTGATCCGTGTGCACGAGATCCAGGCGGCGCACGCGAGCAGCCCCGAGCGCCGTGTGGAGCTCCTGCATCGCATGGCCGAGCTCTACGAGGTGGCCCTCGACGACTACCATTCGGCGTTCCAGTGTTATGCGCGGGCGCTCGCCGAGGACCCGGCGTCCGTCGCGACTCAGGAGCAGCTCGAACGCCTCAGCCCCGTCATTGGCGACGCCGAGCAGCTCGCCAAGACCTACGAGCAGCAGGTCGAGGACCTCGACGACCCGATGCTCGCCGCGAGCTTGCACGCGAAGGTTGCTCAGATCCGCGAGCTCCAGCTGGGTGACCACGAAGGGGCGATCGCCCACTACCGCAAGGTCCTCGAGCTCGACGAGCACAACCTGGAGGCGGCGACGGCTCTCGAGCGCCTCTTCCAGCTCGCCGAGCGCTACGAAGACCTCGCTCAGATCTATCTCACGAAGGCGACGATCCTCCCATCGCCGGACGAGCAGAAGGAGTACCTGTACCGCGCGGCGACCATCTATGAGGAGCTCCTCGAGCGTCCGCAGGACGCCATCGGGGTGTACCAACGCGCGCTGGAGATCGACCCCGAAGACCTCCAGTCCCTGGACAAGCTGATCGAGCTCTATCTGCGCTTGGAGCAGTGGGAGAAGCTGCTCGAGGTCTACACACAGAAGGCCGATATCGTCGTCGACCCCGACGAGAAGAAGCGCCTCTACGCCGAGGTCGGCGCGGTGTACGAGCGCGAGCTCACCGATCACGACAAGGCGATCGACAGTTATCAGCGCATCCTCGAGATCGACCCGGGCGACATCACGGCCCTGCAGCGGCTCGACGCCCTCTATCAGGCGACGGAGAACTGGGAGGAACTGCTCAGCGTTCTCGAGCGTCTGGCGGATCTCGTGAGCGATCCGGCGGAGGTGTTGTCCTACCGCTATCGCATCGCCGACCTCTGGCATCACCGCCTCGGCGACCCGCTCAGGGCGGTGGAGATCTACCGCGACATCCTCGAGCTCATGCCGGACCATGAGCCCACGTTGAACGCTCTGGAGTCAATGGTTTCGGCGAACGTCGAGCCCCTCGCGGCGGCCGGCGTGCTCGAGCCGATCTACCGGCAGATGGGCGAGTGGCCCAAGCTCGTTCGGGTCCACGAGGTCCAGGTTGCGCACGAGGAGGATCCGCTCCGCAAGGTCGATCTCCTCCACCAGATCGCGGAGCTGCATCAGACGCGTCTCGACGACCCGGTGGCGGCCTTCGAGGCCTTCGCCCGCTCCCTCCCCCTCGACAACCGCCACGAGCAGACGCTGCTTTCCCTCGAGTCGCTCGCAGAGCTGACCGACAAGTGGGAGGAGCTCACCCGCCTGTACGATCGTGAGATCGAGCGTATCCGGGAGGAGCAGCCCGATGAGGTCATCGATCTGGCGCTCCGTACGGCCCAGATCTACGCGGTTCACGTGGGGAACGTGGATGCGGCGATCGAGCGCTACAAGATCGTGGTCGAGGCCGACCCGGCCCACCGCGACGCGATCACGGCGCTCGATCAGCTCTACGAGACGTCCGAGCGCTGGGAAGACCTCGCGGGCATTCTCCAGAAGGAGATCGAGGTCGCCGGCAGCCCTGACGAGGTGTTGAGCCTCCAGTTCAGGTTGGGGCGCGTGTATCAGGAGCATCTTGGGCAGGTCGACGCAGCGATCGAGCAGTACCGGGAGATCCTCGCGGCTGCACCGGAGCACACCCCGGCCCTCGGCGCGCTCGAGATGCTCTTCGCGGAGGGCGTCAAGCCGCTCCAGATCGGCGAGATCCTCGAGCCGCTCTACCGGATGCAGGAGGCCTGGGACCGGCTGCTCAACGTTCACGAGTACCAGCTCAACTATCAGGAGGACCCCATCGAGCGGGTCTCGATGATGCACCGCATCGCCGAGATCGCCGAGGAGCGGGCAAACGACCACGAGCGGGCGTTTCTATGGGTGCAGCGCGCGCTCCTGGAGGACCCCGCCCACGATCACTCGCTCAGTGAGGCCGAGCGCCTCGGCTCGCTCCTCGATGGGTGGGCGCAGCTCGCCAACACCTACGCGGACACCCTCGGGGCGACCGAGGTGCCGGAGCACAAGGTGCACATCGGCAAGCGCCTCGCCCGAGTCTACGAGGAGGAGCTCGGTGACGTCGCCCGCGCCGAGGAGACGTACCGCTACGTGCTCGGGGTGGACGAGCGGGACGAGGAGACGCTCGAAGCGCTCGACCGAATCTACGTCGAGCACGGGGCACACGACTCGCTGGCGGCCGTGCTCCGAAAGCGAATCGCGGCCACGGACATCCCTGCCGATCTCGTGGACCTGCACTTTCGTCTGGGGCGGGTGCTCGAGAACGACCTCGGTCAGACCGAGGCCGCGATCGAGGTTTACAATCGCGTCCTTGGCGAACTGGAGCCTGAGCACGCCGAATCGATCAAGGCGGTGCAGGAGATCTACACTCGCCAGCAAGCCTGGCCGGCGCTCTACGAGGCCTTCGAGAAGGAGCTCGATGTCGTCTTCGGCGATACGAATCAGGCGGACATCCTGGCGAAGATGGCGCGGCTCTCGTCGGAGCAACTCGGGGACCGGGAGCGGGCCATCGAGCTCTGGAAGCGTGTGCTGGATCTCCGGGGCGAAGACCCCGAAGCCCTGAATGCGCTCGGAAACATCTACGCCGAGCAGGAGAACTGGGCGGAGCTGGTGGAGGTCCTCGAGCGCGAGGTGTCGATCGCCGAGTCCGATGCGCTGCGGGTGGCGATTTACGCGGACCTCGGCCGTATCTGGTACGAGAAGCTCGGGCGGGTGCGCAACGCGCTCGACAATTGGGAGCGTGTGCTCGACATCGAGCCGGGCAACACGGCGGCGCTTTTCTACATCGCCGAGATCCATCGCGCCGGACAACAGCACCACGAGCTCGTCGACACCCTGCATCGGATTCTCGAGGTGGGCGCTGCGACCCTCGAGGACGCGCAGATCGAGAGCGTCTACATGCAGCTCGGCCACCTCTACACGGTGGAGCTCGAGCAGCCCCTCGACGCCGTCGACGCCTACAACAAAGCCCTGGAGGTAAACCCGCACAACTTCGCCGCGCTCGACGCGCTGGAGCACATCCACCGTGCCGAGGAGATGTGGGAAGACGTCGTCACGGTGATGGAGAAGCGCGCGGATGCCCTCGAGGATCCGGACAAGAAGATCGAACAGCTCCTCGCCGTCGCCCGGGTTTGGGCCGAGCAGCTCGAAAGCCCCGACGGAGGGACCGCTGCGTACCAGCGCATCCTCGAGATCGAGCCCGCGCAGCCCTACGCCTTCGAGCAGCTCGAGCGCTTGCACACCGAGGCGGGGCGCTGGGAAGAGCTGATCGACATGTATGTCACGCGGGTCGAGTCGACGGAGGACGTCGAGGAATCCGTTCGGCTTCTGGGCAAGGTCGCCAAGGTCTACGAGGAGCACCTCGACGACAAGGAGAACGCCTGGGACGCGTTGCAGGTGGCGTGGTCGATCGACGTTCATGACGCGACCACCTTCGAGGAGCTGACGCGCCTGACGCGGCTCACGAGCAAGTGGAACGAGCTGCTGACGGCGGCCAACGCCGCGCTCCAGGAGGCGGAGGATCAGGAGACGAAGGTTCGCCTCTGCCTCCAGTGCGCGAAGTGGTACGGCCAGGAGCTCGATCGTCCCGATTACGCGCTTCCTTACTACCAGCAGGTGCAGGCGGTCGATCCGGCGAACGTGCACTTGATGCTCTCGATGGCGGAGCTCTACGAGAAGACCCAGCAGTGGGATCTGCTCGCTCAAACCTTCGCGCAGATCGTCACGTCCACGGACGATGTGGAGATTCAGGCCGACACCTATGTGCGCATGGGCGAGCTGGCCGCGACCCACCTCGGTCGCCCGGAACAGGCGGTGGGGTACTACGAGAAGGCGCTCGAGGCCTCGCCGGTGCACGTACCGGCGATCGAGGCGCTCGAAACCATCTACACCGAGCAGGAGCGCTGGGACCGCCTCATCGAGATCCTTGAAGGCAAGACCCAGGCTCTCGAAAACCCCGACGAGGTGGTGGCGGCACGGCTCAAGCTGGCCGAGGCCTACGAGGACAGGCTCGGGGACGTCGACAAGGCGATCGAGGCATATCGACAGGTCCTGGCGGCCGACGAGCTCAACCTGGCAGCGCTCAAGGGGCTCGAGCGACTCTATGCCCGGACGAGCCGCTGGCAGGATCTGCTGCAGGTGCTCGAGACCCAGTTCGACGTCGTCCAGACGGAGAAGGAACGAATCCAGATCCTCATGCAGCTCGCGGGCATGTGGGAGGAGGAGTTCATCAAGCCGGAGAAGGCCGCCGAGCGTCTGGAGCAGGTGCTCGAGATCGACCCCATGCACGTCGATGCGTTGAACGGTCTCGCTCGTATCTACCGCGGGATGCAGAAGTGGGACGAGCTGATCGACACCTACGAGCGGCACATCGCAGCGACGCCCGACCGCAGTGAGCGGATCCGCATCTTCAAGGCCTTGGGGCAGACCTACATCGCGGACCTCGACGACGCGGACCGCGCCGTCGACGCGTACCTGAACGTTCTCTCCATCGACGAGGACGATGTCGAGGCCCTCGACGCGTTGACGCGGATCTACGACAAGCGCGGGGATCATGCCTCCGCTCTCGAGATGATGGAGCAGCTCGCGCGGCTCGTGCAGGATCCCCAGCAGCAGGTGGACCTGCTCTATCGTGCGGGGCGCATCCTGGACGAGGAGCTCGGCGACCGGGTGTCGGCTCTCGACAAGTACCAGATGGCTCTGGACCTCGAGCCGGGGCATCTCCCGTCCTTGGCCGCGATGCGGGCCATCCAGGTCGACGCGGGGGACTGGCTCGCGGCGGCGAAGCTGCTCGAGCAGGAGGCGAGCTACCAGCAGAGCCCGCGCCGTGTTGCGGAGCTGCTCGTCGAGCTCGGTCGTATCTACGACGAGCGGCTCGAAGAGCGCGACAAGGCGATCGATCGCTGGGAGCAGGCGCTCAAGCAGGACCCCGACAACGAGGACGCGGCGCTGCCGTTGGTCGAGGAGTATCTCGGCAAGGAACGCTACGAGGAGGCGTTTCCGCTCCTCGAGATGTTGGTGAAGCGCTCAGGCAAGCGCGAGCCCGAGGAGCAACATCGCCTGGCCTTCATGCTCGGTGAGACCGCGATGCACCTGGGGCGGACCGAGGAGGCCATCAGGGCCTTCGAGAAGGCCTATCAGCTCGACTCGACGCACCTGCCGACCCTCCTTGGCGTCGCCGGCGCCTACTACGCCGCCCAACAATGGGACAAGGCGTTCAAGTTCTATCAGATGTTGCTGGTGCATCACCGCGACGCCCTGGCGCCCGACGAGATCACCGACATCTTCTACCGACTCGGCGTCATCAAGCGCGAGCAGGGCGAGCGTCGCAAGGCGCTGAACATGTTCGACAAGGCCCTCGAAGAGGACCCGCATCATCGGCCGACTCTGGAGGCCATCGTCGGTCTCTACGAGGCGCAGGGGGAGTGGCAGCAAGTCATCCACTTCAAGCAGCAGATCCTCGAGGCCGTCGACGACCTCGGGGAACGCTTCAAGCTCCTCGACGAGATCGGGACGCTCTGGAAGGAGAAAGTCGGCCATCCGCAGAAGGCGATCGAGGCGTGGTCGGAGGCGTCGGATATCGAGCCGGAGCATCACGTCATGCTCCACAAGCTCTTGGGTGCCTACCAGGAGACCCGGCAGTGGGATCGCGCGATTCAGGTCATCGATCAGATCTCGAGTCTCGAGTCACGCCCCGACCGCCGCGCAAAATATGCCTACACGATCGCCGTCATCCTCCGCGACGAGCTCAAGGACGTGGACGCCGCCCTTGCGAAGTTCAACGAGGCTCTCGACATCGATCCCGACCAACTCAAGGCCTTCGAGGCGATCAACAAGATCCTGACCGCCAAGAAAGACTGGAAGGGCCTCGAGCGTGCTTACCGCAAGATGATCCACCGGATCATCCAGGAGCCCGGTCGCGAGGATCTCAAGCACCGCCTCTTCTACACCCTCGGCATCATTTACCGAGACCGGCAACGGAACTTCGAGGCTGCCGCCGAAGCGTTCCGGACGGCGGCGTCCTTGAAGCCCGACGACCCGCAGCAGCACCAGATCCTGGCCGAGCTTTACGCCATGATGCCGGACAAGACGGCCCAGGCGATCGAGGAGCACCAGTGGCTGCTGCGCCACGATCCCTACCGGGTGGACTCCTACCGCGCGCTCTACAAGCTCTACTTCGACGCCCGCGCTTACGACAAGGCGTGGTGCTTGGCGGCGACTCTCACCTTCCTCAAGAAGGCCGACGCCGAGCAGCAGCAGTTCTTTACGCAGTACCGGCCGCAGGGGCCCATTCGCCCGCGTGGTCGCGTTGAGCGAAACCTCTGGTTCAGCGAACTGCTTCACCCGGAGGAAGATCGTTACGTCAGCAAGATCATGGAGCTGACCGCCCCGGCCGTGCTGCAGGTCAAGCAGGTCTCCGACAAGGCGCTGAACATCCACAGGCTCAAGCCAGTGGATCCGGCGAGCTCGACGGTCACTTTCGCGCGTACCTTCGGGTTCGTGTTGCAGGTGCTGAACATCCCGATACAGCCTCGGCTGTATCTGCAGCAGCAGACCCCCGGAGGGCTTGCCCATCTGCCGGGTTCCAACCCGCCGGCGGTCATCGCGGGTTCGACGCTGCTCAGCGGCTACAGTCCGCAGGACCTGATGTTCGTCATCGGTCGCTTCCTGACGTACTACCTCGGCGAACACTTCATCCGTACACTCTTGAGCTCGCATACGGAGCTGCGGATGTTGCTGCTCGCTGCGTTGCGTATGTCGGGGGTGGCCCCGGCGGATCCGCAGGTCGATCAGTGGGTCCAGCAGATCGGGCCACACATGACTCCTGCGCAGACCGATGGTTTGCGCGCGGTCTGCCGCAAGTTCGTCGATGAACAGGGCGGCCGTGCCGACATCAAGCGTTGGATGCAGACCGTGGAGCTTTCGGCGGTGCGTGCGGGCTTCCTGGTCTGCAACGATCTCGAGGTTGCGGCGCGGATGATTCATGCCATCCCGCCGGAAGGCTCAGTGGACTTGCCGCCCAAGGACAAGCTCAAGGAGCTGGTGCTCTTCAGCGTGTCGGAGAGCTACTTCAAGCTCCGCGAGGCGCTGGGGATCCAGATTCAGGTTTGACGTGCGGGCCCTGCTCTTGGTGGGCGCAGCGCTCCTCTCGGGGTGTGGAGGGGCGCCGGCCCACCCCGAGTCGCCTCTGCAGGGATACGCGCAGGGCGAGCATGTCTTCGGGGCGATGCGTGCGCAGCCCGTCCTCTGGCTGCCTCAGCACGAGACGACCGAGGAGCTCCTCGTGGAGCTCCAGTCGACGATCGCGCAGTACGCGGGCCAAGCGGAAGTCGCCCTCCAGGGATACCAGCGGGCCGAGGGGCAGCCGTGGCGCTTGCGGGCGTTGATTCGCGCCGTCGAGGCCTATCTTTTTGCCGCTGAGGTCGTGCGTGAGACGCGCATCATGCTCCCGCTCGACGTGCGGGAGCGGATGAGGGCGGCGCCCCAGGATGCGGAGGCTGTCGAGACGGAGTTCCGCGCCCAGGTGCAGTTGGTGCTCCAACAGACAGCCCGGCGGCTCCGGTGTCGGGCGCAGCGGCTTCTGGCGGAGCTCTTGCCGG
This sequence comes from Polyangiaceae bacterium, assembly GCA_027009115.1. Lineage (GTDB taxonomy): Bacteria > Myxococcota_A > Polyangia > Polyangiales > Houyiibacteriaceae > JALVDI01. The sequence continues at coordinate 13,060 of JALVDI010000015.1, forward strand.
GGCGGCGGGAGGGCGGCGATCCCGACGACCTGCGTACCGTGGAGCGCTTGCGGGCCGAGTTGACCGGAGCCTGCGAGGGTTGAGCCCGAGGAAGGCTTCGAAAAAAAGTGAGCCCGGCGACGGGGCGACGTCGCCGGGCTCGGGACCGCTCCGTTGCGGGGCGACGCAACATGGGGAGCGGGCACACGTCCCGGGAGGGGGGACGGGTCGTTCTGTGCGGGATCAGCCGAAGTCGAAGTCGAGCTCTCTCGGCTCGTCGTCTTCGAGCGAGTCGTCCGTGCCAGGGTTGAACCGGGCGTCGGCGTAGAGGTCGTCGAGGGACCAGCCGGCCTTCATCGGCCCGAGCTCTTCGCGCTGGAATTCGGCCAACGATCGGTAGAAACGGGGACCACGACGTCGAGACATTTTCCGAAGCTCCTCTCCACCCAAGGCGTGTGCTTCGAACACCCACCTTGTCCTACATTTGGCGACACCCTACCACCCTCCTGGAGGGGGACAAGAAAACGGATCGTCGGCGCGCGAATGAGGCGTGGTCGTACTCGACGGAGCGGGGAGCAGGTGGTAACACCTGGCGACTCATGGGGCGGGTGTTTGCGATCGCGAACCAGAAGGGCGGGGTGGGGAAGACCACCACGGCGGTAAACCTCGCCGCCAGTTTGGCTGTGGCCGAGCAGAGGGTGCTGCTGATCGATCTCGACCCGCAGGGCAATGCATCGACCGGCGTGGGGATCGCGCCGGGCAGCACCGAGGGGGGCACCTACCGGGTCCTCCTCGAGGAGAGCACGCTCGCCGCGGAGGCCGTGGAGACGGCGATGCCCCTGCTGAGCGTGGTTCCCTCGAGCCAGGACCTCGTGGCCATCGAGCGCGAGCTCGTCGACGCCGACGATCAGGCGCTTCGCCTTCGGCGGGCCCTGGACACGCTTGCCGACGAGTACGACTATGTGATCATCGACTGCCCGCCGTCGCTGGGCGTACTGACGATCAACGCCCTGACGGCGGCCGACCACGTCTTGGTGCCGCTGCAGTGCGAGTACTACGCTTTGGAGGGGCTCTCGCAGCTCGTGGGTACCATCGAGCGGGTGAAGGGCTCGCTAAACCCGGCGCTGAGCCTCCATGGGGTGCTCCTGACGATGTTCGACCGGCGCAACAACCTCGCGAACGAGGTCGCCGAGGAGGTGCGCAAGCACTTCCGGGTGTTCAAGGCGGTCATTCCGCGGAACGTTCGTCTCGCAGAGGCGCCTTCGCACGGGCTCCCGGTGATCCTCTACGATGCATCGAGCCGTGGCTCCTACTGCTATCTGAACTTGGCGCGAGAGATCCTCGACGACTTCGATGAGAGCGCAGCGGCCTGATGAGCGCGAAGAAGAAGCGCTTGGGGCGGGGGCTCGATGGGCTCCTTCCGGCGGCCCCTCCGAAGTCCACGGCGGGCGCTGCGACCGCGCGTATCGAGGAGCTTCATCCCAACCGCGAGCAGCCTCGGCGCCGTTTCGACGACGCCGCGCTCGACGAATTGGCGGCGAGCATTCGCGAGCACGGTGTCCTCGAGCCGATCCTCGTTCGTAAGCGGCGCGGCGGCGGGTTCGAGATCATCGCGGGCGAGCGGCGGTGGCGTGCTTCCCAGCGGGCGGGGCTCAAGGAGGTTCCCGTCTTCGTGCGGGAGCTGTCGGACGCCGCCGCCTTCGAGGCGGCGCTCGTGGAGAACCTGCAGCGTGAGGACCTCAACCCGATCGAGACCGCACGGGCCTTCCAGCGCCTCATCGACGAGTTCGGGCACACGCAGGAGCAGGTGGCCGAGCGTGTCGGCAAGGACCGCTCGTCCGTGAGCAACGCGCTCCGGTTGCTCAAGCTCCCCGACGAGGTCCTGGACATGCTGGAGGAGGGTCGCCTCACCGAAGGTCACGGCCGGGCGCTCCTGATGGCGCCCGATCCGTCGACGATGGTCCGCCTCGCCCGCCAGGCGGCGGCCCAGAAGCTGAGCGTCCGCGAGGTCGAGCGTCGTTCCCGGGGCGCGAAGTCCACGGCGGGGGCCAAGCAGGGGGCGGTCAAGAGCCCGAACGTCAAGGACCTCGAGCGCCGGCTCTCAGAGGCCCTCGGCACCCCGGTGATCGTCGAGCCGAAGCGAGGCGAAAAGGGGGCTCTGCGGATCCCCTATCACTCTTACGATCAGCTCGACCAGATCATCGCGACACTCACCGCGCGGCGCTGACAGCCGAGCCAGGGCTCGCGCCTCCCGGCGTCGCCACGGGAGCTTGGGGCTGCGCCGTCGCCGTCGGATCAGCTGTGCACCGTGGGCCCGATGTAGCCGTTGGACATCGCCCAGAGCAGTAGGAAGGCACAGCCCAGGGTTACGGCGCACAGGACGATGAGCTTGGGGGCTGTCCACGTGGCCTCCTCGCGCTCGATGCGCTCGCGTTCGGCTTCGGTCACCGGGATGTTGATGTAGGTGTCGGCCATCGAGGCGAGTGCTACCCGGCGGCAGGCAGAGGGTCAAGGTCCGTCGGTCGGTGCCGGCGCTCGCCACGCCGTCGCGTGGGTGTCAGGTTCGTGGACAGCGTGCGCGCGCGGACCGAGCAGGAGACGAGCAACGAGCGGAGCCGGCGGCGCATCCTGCGCGGCTCGTTGCTGTGGGGGATCGGGCGCTTCGGGGCGCCTCTGGTCGCGGGGGTGGTCCTGCACACGGGCTTCAACATCCTCGACCTCTACATGATCAGCCGGCTGCCCGAGGGCACTCAGGCCCTCGCGGCCTTGGGCATCTGCGACATGATGACGGCCGTCGCCACGATCCTCAGCAACGGCGTCTCGACCGCTTCGGTCGCCCTGATCGCGCGCTCCTTGGGCGCTCGTGATCTACGGGGAGTGCGACGTATCGCGTGGCAGTCGCTGTGGCTCGTGGGGGGGCTGTCGTTGCTCTTTGGTCTGGTGGGAGTCGTCGGGAGTGAGTGGCTGGTGCGCGATGTCATGGGCACGCGCGGTGAGGCCGCGGACATTGCCGGGCCTTACCTCCAGGTGATGCTGGGGGGAAGCTTCTCGATCTTTCTGCTCCTGCAGCTCGTCGCGATCTTGCGTGGGCTGGGTCACGCGAAGACCGCGGCCTCCCTGCTCGTGGGGGGCAACGCCCTGAACATCCTGCTCAACGTGCTGCTGATCTACGGTTCAGGGCCGGCGCCGCCGATCTTTGCGTGGGGTGGGCCGCTTGCCGCTGCGCTGGGCATTCCGAGGATGGGAGCGCTCGGCGCTGCGTGGGCGACGCTCCTTGCGCGCACCGTCCCGGTGGCGGTGGGTTTGTGGATCCTCGCCCGCCGGCGGGGCGGCCCCCGCTTTCACCCGGTGTACCTGCGCCCCTTCGGCGCCGAGCTTCGGGCGCTGTGGCGGCTCGGCTGGCCTTCGAGCGCGCAGCTCGTGTTGCGCGTGGGGGCGGTCCTCTTCGTGCTGGCTCTTCTCAACGCAGCCTATACGAGCGCGACGGACCCGACCGTGCTCACAGCCTTCTCGATCTGCCTGCGTCTGGAGACGATGATCCTCTTCGTCGGCATGGGCTGGGGGGCGGCCGCCTCGACCTTCGTGGCGACGAGCCTCGGGGCTCGCTCGCTCGGGCGCGCTCGCCGCTCCGGGTGGGTGGCCGCTGGGCTGTGCGCGGCCCTCAGCTTCGGCTTGGGCGTGCTCTACGTGCGTGAGGGCGCCGCCATCGTCGGGTTCTTCGATTCGGATCCGCGGGTCGTCGCTGTCGGGCAGGAGTACTTCGGAGCGGTCGCTTGGACCTATGCGCTGCTGGGGGCAGGGGTCGTTCTCTCGCAGGCCATGGCGGGCGCCGGGGCCACGCTGCAGAGCCTCGTGCTGGACGCGGTGGTGCTGCTGCTGGGGGTGCTCCCGGCCGCGTACCTGGTGACCCGGGTGCTGATGCTGCCCCGAGGGGCGCTGTGGTGGGTGCTCGCGGCGGGCAATGGGGTTGGCGCGCTCGCCTTCGCGGCCTACTACGCGTGGGGGGCGTGGTGGCCCGAAGGGGAGGCGAGCCAGACTTCGGACCTGCGGGCTGTTGCGGGCGAGGGGCCGATGCCCTAGGTCGATACGTACCTATGGCTGTCGAGCGCCTGAACAAGAAGGGGATCGAGGCGATGCGTGCGTCTTGCCAGCTGGCGGCGCGTACGCTGGTGATGGTGGGCGAGCACGTCCGCCCCGGCATCACCACGGACGAGATCAACACCTTGGTCCACGAGTTCATCGTCGCGCACGACGCGCATCCGTCGCCCCTTGGCTACCGCGGTTATCCCAAGAGCGTGTGCACGAGTGTCAACGAGTGCGTCTGTCACGGCATCCCCGGCGACTACGCCTTGAAGGACGGCGACATCGTCAACGTCGACGTGACGACCTACCTGCCCAAGAAGCATGGCTGGCACGGCGACACGAGCGTCACCTTCTACGTGGGGCAGCCCAGCGAGGACGCGAAGCGGGTCGTCGAGACGGCCCGTCGTGCCCTCGAGGTCGGCATCGAGCAGGTTCGGCACGGGGCGCGCCTCTGGGACATCGGCGCGGCGATTCAGGAGTTCGCCGAAGGCCGCGGTTGCAGCGTGGTCCGCGACTACGTGGGCCATGGCGTGGGGCGCGAGTTCCACGCGGCGCCGCAGGTGCCGCACTACCTTCCGGACAAGCGCCCGGGCATGTTCCTTGGCGACATGCGCAACATCCGCCTCAAGGAAGGGATGGTCTTTACCATCGAGCCGATGATCAACCTCGGGACCCACGCCTGCGAGTTGCAGGACGACGACTGGACGGTGCTGACGGCGGACCGGAAGCTCTCGGCGCAGTTCGAGCACACGATCCTCGTGACACACGCCGGCGCCGAGGTGCTGACGGTGCGCACCGAGGTGGTCAAGCACTGCGAGGATGTGCCGTGGGCCGATGTGGGTCCGCTCTCGGCCCCGGCAGCCTGGGAGGCGCGCCAGACGCCTGGCGAGGGCTCAGTCGTCGTCCGGTAGCCAGCGCACGAAGACCTCGTCGGCGATGACCTCGACAGAGACCGGGTCGAGGTGTGCTCCCTGGCAGGGGCCCTCGACGCAGCGACCGTCGCTCAGGCGATAGCGGGCGCCGTGGGTGCCACAGAAGAGGTGCGTGCGCTCGTCGTCGAAGAACTCGCCGGTGCCTCCGTCCAGGGGGATGGGCAGATGCTTGCAGACGTTGAGGTAGGCTCGGACGTGTCCGGATTCGTCGAGGGCGACCACGCACTGCAGCGGCAGTCCGTAGCGATCCTTGCCCAGGGAGAGGGCGATGGCCTGGCCGGGCTCGAGATCGGTGAGCGCGCAGACGTGGACCCGTCCGTTCATGGGGCTCCGTTGGGTTCGCACCAGACCTTGGTTGCAGGCACGGACGCGAGCTGGAGGTCCCCAGCAAGGATGGCGGCGGTCAAGCGCCCTCCGTACACGCAGCCCGTGTCGATACCGAGGGCGTGGGGGTGGCGCTGGAGCCCTCGGACGGCGTCGTGGCCGAACACGATGAACTCTGGGCCGGGCCAGAGGCTCGCCCAAGGGCGCCCCTCGAGGCGGCGCGACGGGCGACCGTCGGGTCGGATGCTGCGCAGGTTCATCAGGTCCTTCGGTCGTTGGGCGTCCAGCGGGCGGTCCGGGACGACGCCGGCGTGGACCACGACGACGTCGCCGCGATCGAG